>JBLHWW010000173.1:0-6540 GCA_047629075.1 Psychromonas sp.
GGCACTACCCAAGAGATTTATGCTGGGTTGGCTCTGATGATATTCCATTTCTATATCTTGAGCGCGAAAGTAAAAATAGCCGAATGAAACACACTGTCGAAAAAATGCTTAACCAGGAAAATAGCGGAGGTATACCTATAATGGTAGCTAGCTTTGGGCATCTAACAGATGATTCGTTTGCTAAAGCATCTGAAATGTTTAGACATGGTATTCAAGATAAACAGAGTGCGCTTTTATATGCTTGGGTTGGTAAAAATGAAAATGCACCAGAATATGAAATTCGGGCAAATGTCTTTACCAATGGAAGCTGCTCATCTGCGAAGGCAACCCCATCCATGACTAACGAAGAAGTGCCTTATTGGAGCATGAGATTTGTAGGTGGTAATGATATTTGGTATTAACAGCTAGTGGATATTATGAAACATAACAAAGTCATTAATTTGCACCCAGCACAGCAATTTAACGGGTCAAAGCCTAATGGCACTTACTTAAGCCCATCTTCCCCGCGCAGGCGGGGATCCATGGTGTTGAGGGTCGTGGTAAAACAATGGATTCCCGCCTGCGCGGGAATGACGAGTTGTTGCAATTAGGCTTAAGTAAGTGCCATTCGGGTCAAAGCCCTTTAACAGTAAAACTTGAGTCACATCTCAAAATGGCCGATAGCAGAGATCGACCCAAAGTAGTCATTGGGAATGATGCAGATCAAGCGCATTTAAAGTATCGTTGAATCTTCAAGAAGAATTTCTTTTCTTTAACCCTCATAGCTGCAAATAGGGTTGTGGCTACTTTCATTATAAGTTTATGCTCTGTATCAAGATAAAGAATGTGGCAATTAAGGATTATATCGATCTTCTTTTTTGCCAAAATGATTGCAAGGAATACTCAGGCGTAGGGATGACATATGATGACTCCAATCGAACAGATCGCTCAGTGGATTGAAGATAAACCAGTATGGTGGAGACATGCAGTTCGGTTGATTCTCAAGCATGGCGAGCTACAACAGACACATATCGACGAAGTCTATCGTATAGCGAGGATGTCACATGGATTGGAGCCTGCAACTGATGATCTGATTGATGTAAGTGTACCGTTGGATTTCACTGGTTTTACTCATGAGCAAGATGTTGTTAACTTAACTGAGTTGTCAGAAGTTAAAGGTGTTGGAGTACTTGCTAAGGATCAGTCGCTTAAATTTTCTACTTCAGGCTTATCTATCGTATATGGCGATAATGGTGCTGGTAAGTCTAGTTATGCAAACATTCTTAAAAATGCATGCCTTACGAGAGGTGATGAAGCCAAAATCCTTGGAAATGTTTTTGAAGACGTAAACCCTCCACCATCAGCAAAAATTTGTGTTGAAGCAAGTGGTCAACCAAGTATTCACGTATGGGGCCTAAAAAGTCCAAGTGCTGAAGAGCTTAAGTCGATTAGAGTATTTGATAGTTCTTCAGCGCATCATTATGTCAGTAAAGAAGATTCATTAGGGTTTAAGCCGGCAGGCTTAAATGTACTGACAGAGTTAATAGGAGTCATTAATCACATCAAGGCTTTTGTTGAAGAAGATACGATGTCTCGAAATGGTTTGATGACGCTTGCTAAATTAAACTCAACTAGCCCAGCAGCAGAGTTCGTGAATAATTTATCTGAGAAAAGTGGAGAGGCTCAGTTAGCAACTCACAAAGCACAGCCAGAAGAAATCGAAAAGGTTGAACCCTTACGCAATGAAATTAATCGGGATAAAGCTCAAACTGCTGAAACGAAACGTGCATCACTGAACCAGCAAAAAGAGTTATTAACTCCGTTGTTTAAGCTTGCGTCTGATTTATTGCGTTATTTGGGCGATAAGGCATTTGACCGGCTTAAGGAGTTGCAAAAAGACTATTCTCACAAACAACAGAAAGCTGAAGAGATTAAACGAGCAACATTAAACGACTTGCCTCTGGATACAATTGCCGGTGTTAGCTGGCAAACGCTATGGAATGCCGCTAAGACGTTTATTCAGCAAGAGCCGAGGTCAAGCTCCTTCCCGCCAGTCGAAGGTGATAGTTGCCCCTTGTGCCTTCAAGAAATATCCAGTTCGAGCCAAGAAAGAATGGAGGCTCTAAGTAAGTTTTTAGCAGACTGTGCTGCAACATCTGCTAAGGAAGCATTAAAATTAGTTACTAACGCCATAAGCCAAATTACATTACAAACGCCTACTCTAAATAATAATAAAGCGGCACTAATTGAGTTAGAAAAACTACTGCCAGGTTCTGAAAAACGGTTTGAAGAGTTATTTCAGGAATTAAGTAAGCGTAAACCGATATTTATAGATCCTTATAACCTTCCTGAAACGATTGATGTGCTGGATACTTCTGTTTTAGAAGATCTTAAGAAAACCATAGAATCGATATCACTACAGTATGCAAATATTCAGTCTGATGCTGATATGTTGGAGTTGATAAAGAAGAAGGAAGCTCAATTGCTGCATTTGGAAGATCGCCAGTTCGTTTTACAAAACAATGATGCAATTTTGAACAATGTTCGGCGATACAAAACTATCTCTAGAATGAATGCTATGGGGGGAGAGTGTAATACGCGACAGGTTTCCAATCTTTCATCTCAGATAAATCAAGAGAGTACTGTTAAGCCATTGATCACTGCCTTTACTGAAGAGTTAAGCCATTTTGGATTTATCCGTTTTGAAATCAAAGCGAAAACTAGAAATAAAAGTGGCCATCAGCAGTTTAAATTAGAAATCGAAGAAGCAGGAGAACCAATTTCCAGTATAGCGAGTGAAGGAGAACAGCGGTGTATCGCAATAGCAGCTTTTTTGGCTGAGATAAAAGCTGATGACAGAAAGTCCGCAATTATCTTTGATGATCCAGTAAATTCATTGAGCCACCAATGGCGAAGTAAAGTTGCCGGAAGGTTAGTCACTGAATCATTCGAGCGACAAATAATTGTCTTCACACATGATATCGTTTTCTACAAGCTGTTACTTGAAGCTGCTGAAAGTCAAAGTGCGACTCATGGAAGTTCTGCGCTAGAGCGTTCGAGACGAAATGATGCGGGAATCGTTAGGCATAGCGCTCCGTGGGAAGCTCTTACAACCAGCAAACGCCTTAAAGAGTTAGAAATAGAATTGAAAGATCTGAAAAAGATTGACCAAGATGGAACTGATGTTGAGTTTAGGAGAGCTTCGCGTGAATTTTATGGGCGACTACGAGAAAGCTGGGAGCGCTTGATTGAAGAGAAGCTCTTAAACAAAGTCGTAAATAGATTTGAACGCGGAATTCAAACACAGCGTTTGCGCAGGTTAACTGATATCACCGATAACGATATATCAATTGTTGATAATGCGATGAGTAAGTGCAGTACATATTTTACTGGGCATGATAGTGCGCCTGCTCTAGGGGATCCTTACCCTACGATAGAAGAGATAGAAGCCGACCTTAAAAAGTTGGGTGACTATCTGGAAGAGCTTCAGGGTAAGAAAAGGAAAAGGACTTAATATCTGTAATAATTGAGGTTATGGTTCTGATAAGAAATTGGAAAGCAGCTTTGAACCTATTTATCATCGAATTCAAAGATCGCTTAATTGATTATGTTAAAAACTGGCAGTTACACAGAATTATTTTAAAGGTCATTTTCCTATGTCCGCTTATGGCCGTAGGCTGATTGTTTTTAATATGCTATAAAATTCTTGGTGGTAAGAATTAAACGGCATCCGTCTAGTTTGGGGAAATGCGGCTACCGTCTAGTTGTAGTGGCATAGTAAATTTGGCCACCTAGTTAGAGGTGATAGAATCACCCTAAGTAAAATAGGTGGATCAAAGATGACCAGAAGTAAACGTAATTATTCTCCAGAGTTTCGACTTGAATGTGCGCAACTTATTGTCGATCAAGGTTATTCCGTGCGAGAAGCCGCTGAGGCGATGAATGTCGGTAAATCGACAGTTGATAAGTGGGCACGTCAATTACGGGCAGAGCGTGATGGAAAGCCAAATACTGGCGCACCTATCACACCTGATCAGCAGCGCATTAAAGAGTTAGAAAAGAAGCTTAAGCGTGTTGAAATGGAGAAAGAAATCTTAAAAAAGGCTACCGCTCTCTTGATGTCGGATTCGATGAACGGCTTGCGCTGATTCATCAATTACAAGAGAGCTATCCTGTGGCGCAGTCTTGTCGAACGTTCGATGTTAATCGCAGTAGCTATCGCTATTGGCTTAGCCATAAAGATGACATCGATCCAGAGCGCGAACACCTAAAAGACAAGGTTAGTGATGCCTTTGAGGATAGTAATTACTCGGCGGGAGCGAGAACTATCGCAGCTATTATCAGTAATAATGGTACCGAACTCAGCCGCTACCGAGCTGACAAGTTGATGAAAGAGCTTGGGTTACTGAGCTGTCAGCCGTCAAAACCAGCGTACAAGAAAGCAGAGAAGCCACATACTCAAATACCTAATACGCTTAACCGTGAGTTTTCACCAGAACACCCTAACCAAGTATGGTGCGGTGATGTTACCTACATTTGGACAGGTAATCGTTGGGCATATTTAGCTGTTGTAATGGATCTGTTTAGTCGTAAACCAGTTGGTTGGGCAGTGTCTCGTTCGCCTGATAGCGAACTAACAGCAAAAGCATTAAGAATGGCTTTCGAGCTTCGTGGACGACCGCAGGGAGTTATGTTTCATTCTGACCAGGGCTGTCATTACACTAGCCTTAAATTCAGACAAACACTGTGGCGCTTACGCATTAAGCAGAGCATGAGTCGTCGTGGTAATTGTTGGGATAATGCGCCGATGGAACGTTTTTTTAGAAGTTTAAAGACAGAGTGGGTACCGAAATTGGGCTATCGCTCATTGGCCGAAGCCAATAGCTCAATCGTTCAGTATATAGTGGGCTATTACAGCCAGACTAGACCACATCAGTTTAACGGAGGTGTTTCACCAAACGCAGCGGAAGCTCGTTACTGGAATACCTCTAAAGCCGTGGCCAGTTTTACTTGACCACTACAAGTAAACTGTTAGGTGAGGTTGAGTTTGCGCGCGTATGTGAATAATACACTTGTCCATTGGACAGGTAGAGGACAAACGGACTCTGATGCTCTTGAAGCCTTGAGCTCTATCTGTGATGAAAAACTTTTGAGACTGAGCTATTGCCCAAACTATGTGTCTGAAGAGTACGACAAAGAATCGGCAATGGTGTGTTTTACTGATATTCCGCTGTGGCACGCAAAAGAACATTGTCGCAAATTCGGGCGGTATGGTATTGGTTTCAAAAAAGAAAAAATGATTGGCTACGGTGCTAACCCGGCACTATATACAACAGGTGAGCACTTTTTACGTATTAAGCAACTTTCTGGGTTGCTGGAAAGAATGGAAGACTTGGAAAAAGACAGGGAATGGAAAGAAGAAGTTGAGCCCTACAATTTCACTGAAGATGAAACGGTGGCGTTTCAAGAGGTCACTGATTTTCTTCAGGAATATTCATACAAAAACCAGGATCATTCCGAGTATGTTACGTACTATCAAAGAGAGTGGAGGCTAACGTTTAGGTCGTTGCCATTCGCCGGTGGGACTAAATCACAGGAGCCCGGCATGAGTTGTTTCTATATTAGAAATGGGAAAAGCTACAGCACTGTGAAATTCAGCAACGATGATGTCGATTATATTGTTGTGCCAGCGAGACATTGGTTCCATGGTAGAAGACTGTCCAAAAAAATGGGATGCAAACTGAAAGTCTATGAGCTTTCGGTTTTCATCTAACAACGCGCATGTTGTCGGACTCGTTTTCCGCTGCGCTCCAAACCAGCCGCAAATGCGAGCGTTAAATGTCCGCTTTTGGCCGATCAATGCCACTACAAACACAATTATTGAACGACGTAAGAAAGCATAAGTAAGGACAGGCACTCCTAAAAAGTACTTTTAGGTTTCAATTAAAGAGTGTATGTCCTTAATATTTTCTAATCATTTTTTTCATGCTTGTGAATTTTTAAAGGTTTATGCTTTGGTTTATTTTCTGGTGTAACTCGTTGTCTTTTATCCTCTTTACCAGTTGACTTAGCAATTGGTTTAGGTCCTGGTTTAATGCCCATAATAACTCCCTCAAATTACCTATTAATTGACAAAAAACGCACGAAAGAACTGCATGCGTTGGTCGAATTTTAACCTATTCGACATACAAACACAATATGTGCTACAAAAACGTTTTTATATGAATTATTTATACTATATGTAGTGTGTGCGCAGTATGTGCATAGTACTAATGGAATGATGCCATGGTGGTGACATAAAAAAAGACACACACTAAAGGTGAAAGCATGTCTATTACGTCAGGGGAGTTATTCTAATTGGGGTACTGGGGACAAGCCTTACACTTGACACGCTTTAAATGTCCGGTATTAAACCGAAAGCCGCCGCCTCGATAATCACAAAAACTGACCAAAAAGTCGGCTATTAAGATGCATTGCTATTCATCACCTGATGTCCGCAATTGGCCGATCAATGCCATTAATGTCCACTGAAAACACAATTGTTGAACGACGTAAAATCGC
>JBLHWW010000174.1:0-6534 GCA_047629075.1 Psychromonas sp.
AGCTGATCGCCGATAGCTGATCGCCGATAGCTGATCGCCGATAGCTGATCGCCGATAGCTGATCGCCGATAGCTGATCGCCGTCAGCCGATCGCCGATAGCCGATAGCTGATCGCCGTCAGCCGATCGCCGATAGCTGATTGCCGTCAGCCGATCGCCGATAGCTGATCGCTGATCGCCGCTCTTCTTAACCTAAATTCGGTTTTAACACATCAAACATGGCTTCAATATGATCATCGCGATCATTTAATGCGGCGATATAGCGGTATTTTTCACCGCCTGCATCCTTAAATATCTCGCGATTTTCAACTTCAATTTCTTCCAGGGTTTCTAAGCAATCAGCGCTAAAAGCAGGGCTGATAATAGCAATGTCTTTAATGCCTTCTGCAGGATAACTTTTTAAGGTTGCATCGGTATAGGGCTTTAACCATTCGGCTTTACCAAAACGACTTTGGAAAGTACTGACAACAAGATCCTTATCCAGGCCAAGTTTTTCAACTATCAGACGTGTGGTTTGCAGGCACAGGCAATGATAAGGGTCACCATTTTTTAAAAACAGTTTGGGCATACCATGATAGGAAAACACTAATTTTTGTGGCATTCCGTTGGCTGCTAAGTCTTCACTAACACTGTTGGCTAACGAATTGATATAGGCCTCATTTTTGTGGTATCCACTAATAAAGTGCAGCTCAGGTACCCAGCGCCATTTGCATAAAACTTTAGAGACAGCATCAAATGTTGAACCTATGGTGGGACTTGAATATTGCGGATACAAAGGAAATACCACAATCCGAGTGAAGCCCTTTTCACGTAATTCTTCCAGACCCACTTCAATGGAAGGATTACCGTAGCGCATGGCCATCACCACCTCGGTATTTTCATAGCCCCGATCTTTTAAAAAAGCACTCAGTTTATCGCGCTGAACATGCGTCATATGAGTTAAGGGAGAGCCATCCTTGGTCCAAACACTTTCATAGAGTTTGGCAGAACGTTTCGGCCGTGTTCGAAGAATAATGCCGTGTAAAATAATCATCCACAGTAAGCGCGGGATTTCAACGATACGTCGATCAGATAAAAATTCTCTTAAATAGATTCTTAACGCTTTGGCGGTCGCAGCATCTGGGCTGCCAAGGTTGGTAAGCAAAATGCCGGTTTTTTGATGAAAACGTCCTTCGTGAGGGTTGTCGGTAATACCTGAAAATCGTGACACGCAAAGCTCCTTTTGAGCATATAGAGTTGAAATAAACACCACTGTAACGAATCTGCAGTGATTTGAGAATACTTTCTGATTGAATTTATAGGGCACTCATTTTGTTCGCCTAGGGAATTGGTTTTATGCTTGCTGTTACATAATTGACCGATAGATCCCGATGTGAGATGGACCAGCGCCATAAAAGTGGGTTAAAAGAGAAGCCTCTTTTATTTAACTGCGTAAGACCGGCTTTTTCCGTAATGCTGGAAAGTTCGTCCGGAGTAATAAACTTAGCCCAATCATGTGTGCCAATCGGCAACCAGCGCATCACCCGCTCAGCGCCGATAATAGCCACCATATAACTTTTAGGATTGCGATTAATAGTCGAACAGAGCATTAACCCGTCAGGTTTTAACAACGCCGCGCAGGCATTAAGAAAGGCCTGCGGAGAAGCAACATGCTCGATCACTTCCATATTGAGGATCACATCAAACAGTTCTCCCTGGTCCACTAAAGCCTCGGCCATCGTATGGCGATAATCAATCTTCAGTCCTGATTTTTCAGCGTGAATTTGGGCAACGGGGATATTCCGCGCAGCCGCATCCGCGCCGACTACTTCGGCACCGAGCCGTGCCATTGGCTCACTTAACAGACCACCACCGCAGCCGATATCAAGCAGTCGCAGCCCCTCAAAAGGTTTCAGGCTATTAGGGTCACGACCGAACTTGGTCGCTATTTGATCAATAATATACTCCAGCCGCGTAGGGTTAAGCATATGCAGGGGTTTGAATTTTCCCGTCGGATCCCACCACTCGGCGGACATAGCTTCAAATTTAGCAATTTCCGATTTATCAATCGTATTTTTGGATTGTATTGCACTCATATTATCAACCTACCATTATTATTAATCTGAATCAGAAAGAAGGCTCAAGATTGCCATCTTCAACCCTCAAGACTGTCATCTTGGAGGTGTGTTAGTCGAAGACCTCTATAAAATAAGGCCTATTAGACAGAATACTATTTTTAACTTCCAGCCAACACAATGCTGAAATGACCTAATTTAGGTTTTTTCTTAAGCCTCGCTCAGATGATAAAAAACAGCGTATTTAAACGCCTAACCTTGAAATCATTCGGGGGACGCGCGTTTAGTCCACTTTGCAAATTTGGCTTTATCACCCCGATAAAAATTTCTATAGGCCAATACAGGATCGTTAGCCACTTTATAACTATCCGGCATCGCTTGGGAAAAAGTTGTTAATCCGATAGATAAAAATGAATACTGATATATTTCAGTTAGCAGCGCAATAGACTTGTGATCTGTTTACTGATCATACCGATATTTGTATTCTTTATTTAGCTCAAGAATTAACTCACTCAGCCACAAAAAATTATCAAAAGAGGCTGCAGCCCATAGTAGCAAAGGATGGTTTACATGGGTTGATTTATAAGGGGTTGAAAAGCCTTTTTTATTCAATACGGTACAAAGTATTTGCACACTTTCCTGAAGCATTTTAACCACATGCTGATCACAATGATATTGTGCACATATTTTAATATCATTATCCAGAATGAAAATATTCATCGCCGCCTGCACCTTAAATTATCGCTGCTATTATGGCTGATTAAAATAGTTGTTAACTGCTTTGGCAGCCGCAAAACACAACATTTTTTAGCTGCGTTAAATCACTAGCCACGGTTTAACCAATGGATTGTGTGTTTTTATACCTTGTCTTGATCAGCCAATAAATCTGATATGCGGTTAAAGAAAATGTCCAGAGTATCTTTTTCTTTATAGTCAAAGTCGTGTTTACCATGAAACATGATCGTCACGGTCAAATCCTTATAGGCTAACCAGCAGGTATATCCATCAAAATCCTGAGATGCACGAATACCTGAAAGCTCATAAACACTATCGGTCTTGGTGCCCTTAGTAGTGACTAAATTAAATACTTTTAACAGGTTTTGTTTTTTTATTCTATCTAAAGACATAACGCTCCCTTGCTTGGACATTCAGCACTGATCATTTATCTAAAAATGATCAGACTAATCATTGAATCGATCAGCTTAAAGCTTGAAAGTCCGATTAATAGTGAATTTTGACTATTACAATGCCTACATACGAGTGGCAAGGCAATAGGGATCAATTTGAAAAGTTGATGGACAACTTACTTACTTGACTGAATTTGGGATTTTCCGAAATTAAAAGATGCATGTGATCCGGCCCTCCATTGCACTTCAAAAGCTCACCATCCCAAGTTTTCAGTAATCTTTTATACTGGACTTTTAGGTATGCAGCAACCTTCGGTGTAATGCATCGGCGACGGTATTTAGTCACCAGAACTTCAATGAAAGTAAATGTTGTAAACGCTTTGGAAGTTGTTTATCTACACAAAAGAGCGCCATAAAGTAAATGTTGTCTAGGATTGTCAGCCTCGAACGTCGTTGTCAAGCTATAGTAAGATCCTTTGCCCTACGATTAGCACATGTTCTAAAAGTAGGGCAGAGGCGCGTTGCTGATTTTTTTGTCAATAAGACATTAAGATAACGGATTCTCCGTCAAGGGCTTCGCTTTGAATGTTAGTATCCAAAACGAAGCGCTCCTTGATCGTTAATCTTCTGCATCCAAGGTCATGAGTGACGTATTACCACCGGTTGCGGTGGTATTAATACTGACAGCTTTTTCTGTCAATAATCGTTGCATTAAATTATCAACGTATTTTGAACTGATCACCGGTAAAATTGCACCTTGACGTTCTGCTAATTTCTCACTGATATAATGTTCACGGTCGCAATCACTATCAACAACAACACCTGATAATCCAGGCTGTGCCAGCAAGGTTGTTAAATGGCATAACCGAGCAATTTGAAAAACATTCTCATCTTCGCCTGTGGCAATAAGTTCATCTCTAAAAGCGATTGCTTGATCATAAAATAAGTCAGAAACAACCGAGATCACGGTATTACCGGTTGCCAAAGCCGTTACGACAGAAAGCAGCCAAAAGTGAAAACTAACATTTTCGTCAGCAAAACAGATTATGTTGCCACGATTTTCTAAATATAAAATATTAGACTCACCCGTTGGACCCGGTAAAACCGTTGGTTCCTTCAAGTGTTTTTCAATATCAATTAATTGCGAGCGCGCCGCTTGTAAAGTCTGGCTTAAATCGTCTGCTAAATTATCAATGATATCGATATGAGCTATTTTTGCCAACACTTCGCTAACACAAGATATACGCGTATTTAACTCGGTCAAGCGCCATCTTTTTTCTGCGGTACTCGCTCTGTCCATGAATAAGACTGCTTGCGCATCCGTATCACTGTTTGAGGCTGGTGCTTGCTGTGGTATTAAATTAAGTTTTTTGGCACCGGGCGTTGTTATTTCTTTCACTAAGCGCGTTAAATAATAGGGGCCGCCTGCTTTTGGCCCTGTACCCGAAAGACCACGACCACCAAAAGGTTGTACACCCACAATAGCGCCAATTATATTGCGATTGATATACACGTTACCTGCTCGTGATAGCTTCGCTAAATTTAAGGCGCGCTGTTCAATGCGGGTATGGATACCCATCGTTAAGCCAAAACCGCTGCCGTTAATATCATCAATGACTTTTTCTATTTGATCACCTTTAAAGCGAACAATATGAACACAAGGGCCAAATACTTCCTCCTTTAGCGCCCTAATATTCTCTATTTCATAAAGTCGCGGCGCAAAAAAGAAATGTTCGTTATCTGCTATTTCATTTGTTATCTCATCAGCAATATCACATTGATATAATAGTTGACCATGGGTTTTCATATAGTCACTGTGAGCATTGAGTGAATCTAGCGCTTTTTGATCAATAACAGGACCTACGTCAGTACGCAGTTTTTCTGGGTTACCCACCTGCAATTCTGCTAATGCGCCTTTCAGCATGGTAATAACATTATCAGCAATATCTTCTTGTAAAAATAACACGCGAAGTGCAGAACAACGTTGACCTGCAGATTGAAATCCTGAAGAAATAACATCATCAACAACTTGTTCAGGTAGGGCGGTAGAGTCAACTAACATACAGTTTTGACCACCCGTCTCAGCAATAAAGGGCACTTGCTCGCCGCCTCTATCAGCCAATGTTTGCGAAATGATAGTCGCTGTTTTAATAGAGCCAGTAAAAATAACCGCTTGAATGCGTGCATTAGGAATAATAACGCTACCCACATCACTGCCCTTTGCAATAACGGTTTGTACAACGCCATGGGGTAATCCAACCGATGTCATTAGTTCAATAGCGCGCAATGCAATTAAACTTGTTTGCTGGGCTGGTTTAGCTAACACCGTATTACCCGTAGCAATTGCAGCAGTCACTTGCCCTATAAATATAGCTAACGGGAAGTTCCAGGGGCTGATACATAACACCACACCACGGGCTTCCAGACGATCATCTTCTGCAAGTTCAATCGCTTGTTGTGCATAATAGCGACAAAAATCAACGGCCTCTTTGACTTCATCAATACCATCTTGTGTCGTTTTCCCTGCTTCCTTAATGCATAAGGCAATAAACTCGTCCATATGATGTTCAAGAACATCGGCAACACGGCATAATAAGGCCGCGCGTTCGAATACAGGCGTCTGTGACCATGAAGCAAATGCGTTTTGAGCGGTTTCGACCATCGCGCGCATTTGATCGTTGCTGTGATGTCGTTGAAAACCAATAACTTCACTTTGCTTTGCTGGGTTTCTAATCGCGATAGACCCTTCTGGCAGATCATTTTCAGAGAACAAGTTATTCACCAGCCAGTTATCCAGTGATGTTTTTAAAGGGGTTACTGTATTGATATCTGATAAATCTAGGCCTTTAGAATTATCTCGACCGACACCTTTTTGATCATGGTATAACGCGATGGGTTTGATTATCTGGCCGTTATATTTGTCTTTTAAGCGATGCATTTTTTCAACGGGATTGCGCAGCAAAGATTCGATCGGTTGTGAGTCATCAATAATGGCATTAACAAAAGAAGAGTTAGCGCCATTTTCTAACAAACGACGAACTAAATAGGCGAGTAGATCTTCATGAGGACCAACCGGTGCGTAGATGCGACATTGCACATTTTCATTGGTAACAACTTGATCATATAACGAGCCACCCATGCCATATAGACATTGGAATTCAAAATTTGTTTTGTCATTGCCGGCCAGTTCAAGAATAGTCGCGACAGTATAAGCATTATGCGTAGCAAACTGTGGAAAGATGGTATCTCTATATTCTAATAATTTTTTCGCACAGGCGATGTAAGATACATCGGTCGAAGCCTTGCGAGTGAATAGCGGAAAATGCTGATAACCCCCTTTTTGGCTGTTTTTAA
>JBLHWW010000175.1:0-6454 GCA_047629075.1 Psychromonas sp.
TCTGGATTTAATTCCGGCAAGTCGCTTATCTGATCCTGCACTGCACCTAAAATCTCCACCCGTTTAATCGAATCTATGCCTAAATCCGACTCCATGTCCATGCCAAGTTCGAGCATTTCAACCGGATATCCGGTTTTATCGGCAACCACATTAAGCATCACCGTCCGAATAGCGGATAAATCAATCTCTGGGACATTATTATCAACAGGAACAGCATTATGATCAAGCGGAGTCACTAAAACCGCTGCCTGCGACTGCATATAATCAACTATTTCACCCAAAGTGCGCAGCTCGGCCAGCGCTTGCGGATTTAATTCTGGCAAGTCGCTTATCTGATCCTGCACTGCACCTAAAATCTCCACCCGTTTAATCGAATCTATGCCTAAATCCGCTTCCATGTCCATGCTAAGTTCGAGCATTTCAACCGGGTATCCGGTTTTATCGGCAACCACGGCAAGCATCACATTTTGAATTTCATGCACATCAATGGCGGCTGTTTGCACCGGAGCAGCAGCCTCGGTTTTATCCCGTTTAACTGCTGCTGAGGCCACAGGCGCTGCAGCAACCGGAGTTTTATTCTCTTGCACCTGCTGCTTGACCGAAGTCTGTGCTACAGCTTTAACCGGCGTAACACTATGTTGTTGAACAGCAGCAGATTCAGTACTAACAGCACCTTCAGCCATTGGCGTTGCCGTTAACAGCTGCTGCATATTCTCGGTCTGATGATTTAAATAGGCTTCGTGAACCCGTAATGTTTCAGACTGGAAGTCATGGTACATAGTTAATGTTTTATCCAAACTTTCAGGCAATTGCGCCGCCCCCGCCTGAGAGGCTAAGACTGACTGGAAGGTTTTTGCGTACTCTTTTGGACCCTGCAGATATTCTTCATGCACACTTAAGAGTTGTGCCTGATGCTGCACAACCTGGCCGACACTTTGTTCAATAGACGCAACTAACGCGGCGCTATTGTCTGGCTGCCTATTGACGCTGGCCATATTGACAGCTTCAGGATCAAAGGGTGTCCCGTCTGGATTGAGGTAGACAATCTTTTCCACAATTTTCTCAACGATCACCTCTTTCTCAACTATTACCTGTTTTTCAACGGGCAGCGGTTTTTCAATGACGCTTGCTTGTTGAGTGTTGATTTGTTGACCGTCACTTAAGGCATCCGTAAAGGCTTTTTTAGTTTTGTCACTCACATAAGCAGCACCGGATAATTTCATTGCCAGAGGTGATTTTTTAGGCGGCGTTGTTGGGCGTTGTAGGGCGTTATAGGGATCAATATTATTCAACTGCACCCCTAAAACGGCCATTTCAACGGCGGCTAAACGCAGTTGCAAATCAGCTGACTTTTTAGGATTGGCATTGACCGCAATGGTAGTCACATCGGATTTATCCTGCAGAATATTATCAACTAACCCTGTTAATACATTTTTAGGACCAAATTCAATAAAAATACGTCCACCAGCGGCATATAAATTATCAATTTCATCATTAAAATGAACAGGTTGTAAAATATGTTTTTTCAGACTGGCTTTGATCTCCTCGGCATCGGTTGAATGCGCGCCTGCACTGCCATTGGAAAAGACCGGAATGAGCGGTGATTTAAATTCAACCGCATTGATAGCATTGGCAAAAGGCTTTTGTGCGTGTCCTACCAATTCAGTATGAAAAGCCGCAGAAACAGGCAGCTGGATCACTTTATAACCTTTCTCTTTAAGCTGCGCAAAAGCAACATCTATTTCGCTGCTTGGCCCCGCGACAACCACTTGATTATTAGCGTTATAATTCGCAATTGAAAGACCAGCAAGGGGTTTAATCTCCAGCGCGACTTGAGCCGGATCACCTATTACGGCGATCATAGTACCAGCATCAAAATTTGGATCATCGGGTGCAGCCATTGCCTGACCACGGCTGCGGGCCAGTAACATATAATCATGCTCGGATAAGACACCCGCGGCCCATAAAGCGGTTAATTCACCAAAACTATGACCGGCAGTGAAATCAGCTTGAAAGCCGGCCTGCTGGAAGGTTTTATATAATCCCGCGCTAAAAGCGCCAATTGCAGGCTGAGCGTGCTGGGTTAAACGTAAGTTTTCTTCCTGTGCCGCACGTTTTTCAGCCGTAAAGACAGGGATCGGATAAGTAACAGCTGACAACTGCGCCAAACCGTTAGCACTGAACTGGGTATCCATCAGTGCATTAGTGTCTAACATTGACGGAAAGTTGCAGCTTAAATCACAGCCCATATTAACATATTGAGAACCTTGCCCCGAGAACAGTGCAACCACTTTCCCCGCTGTTTTAAGCCCACTTTCACGATAATAGATGCCCGTCGGTTTAGACCATGCGATGGAGTCATTCAGGTTAAATTCTTTTATTATCTGTTCAATTAACGGCACTGCCTGTTGCGCATTTTTAGCCACAAAACCGCAACGTGCGAGCATCGAATCGGGTGTTGATAATGGATTTTCAACTACTAACGCATTAAATGCATAGGCCTGTAGATCCTCATGCACCGCAAGTTTCGTCTTCCAGGTGGTTAAACTTTGTTTTAAAGCGGCTTTATCGGCTGCGCTGATAACAATAGTTTGTGGCACTTCATTTAAACGGTATTGGCCACTTTGCTTGCTTTGGTACTCTTCCAGAACGATATGAAAATTAGTACCACCAAAACCAAAGGAACTGATCCCAGCACGACGCTTAATCGCATCGGCACGCGGCATCCAGGGCCGGGTTTCGCTATTGATATATAGAGGGCTGTTCTCAATATCCAAGTTTTTATTAGGCTGCTCCACATTGATCGTTGCCGGCAGCACTTTATGGTAAAGCGCTAAAGACGCTTTAATTATCCCTGCAGTACCAGCTGCGGCTTTGGTATGGCCAATTTGTGATTTAACCGAGCCTAAGGCGATATGTTGTTTTTGTGTGTTGTTTTCACTAAAGAGCGCGTTTAAACCGGCAAACTCGGCGGCATCTCCCGCCTTTGTGCCGGTACCATGTGCTTCAATCAAACCGCAGGTTAAAGGATCAAAACCGGCATCAGCATAGCCACGTTTAAGCGCTTTCACTTGGCCGGCAGGGCTCGGCGCATAAATAGATTTATAACGGCCGTCGGATGAACTGCCGATGCCTTTAATAACGGAATAGATCTTATCGCCATCGCGCTCGGCATCGGCTAAGCGTTTCAGCGCTATCATGCCCACCCCTTCACCGATCATCATGCCGTTGGACTGATCATCAAAGGGACGAATATTTTGCCCATCGGTAAAAGCAGGCGTTTTTGAGAATGACATATACATAAAGGGCGAGTTATCACAACAGACCCCGCCGGTGATCATCATCTCCGAGCGATACTCAAGCAGATCCGAGACCGCCATTTTAATCGCCGCTAAGGAGCTTGCACAGGCAGCATCAACCACACAGTTAGTACCACCAAAATCAAAACGGTTGGCGATACGTCCGGCAATAACATTACCCAACATCCCTGGGAAGGAATTTTCTTCCCAGGGAATATAGGCTTTTTTGAATTTTTCAATGATCATATTACGGTCGGCTGCGTCCACACCCGATGCTTTTAATACCTTATTCAACACCGGTCCCTGCAGACGCGAGGTTAAGGGCGAGATATGTTTCTGACCCCCGCCAACTCCGAGAGTGATACCAATTTTATCTCGATCATAACTGTTTTCATCGGAGATGCCGGCATCGGCCAGTACATCGCGCGCAACGACTAAAGACATCAACTGAGTAATATCGGTCAGTTCTAACAAATTGGGCGGCAAACCAAATTCCATCGGATCAAAATCAACTTCAGGTAAAAAACCACCGCGTTTGCAGTAGGTTTTATCCGCCGCTTTTTTGTCGGCAGAGTAATAATCATCAATCGCCCAGCGATCTTCGGGTATATCCCTAATGCCGTTCACTGACTCAACAATGTTATCCCAAAATTGGTCAAGATTTTTGCTCTCGGCAAAAACCGAAGACATACCAACAATCGCGATAGGACATTCCTGCATGCGTGAACTTAACTGCTCTTCTTCGGCCATATCGTGGTTGTTCTGGGGTTGCTCTGTAGACATTTTATTACTCCGCTGTTGCGTTAGTCATTGTTATTATCTGTCACTTTTTCTGCACATAGAAAACGGCTTATGTTATGGCGTAGTGACCTATTTATTTTTTCGCATTGTCATCTAACAACCGAAAATGACTTAAAAATTCATTGTAATTAGCCGCCAGTACGCGGCGAATGTGAAATGGCCCTTTAGTTAACACATGTTTCATATATCGTCGGGCTGCGTTTATTTCCTGGTCGCAATAGAGGTCAACATAGACCCAGCTACCGCTTGGATCATTGGCCACCAGAAGGCGATAATTTTCAGTTTGATTGACAAATTCAGGCAAGGTAGTGACATTCACCTGCACCACATCCAGACAGTTAAGATTGGTTGATTGTGCATTAAGCGCATGATCCGTCAGCGGGCTGTTTAAATTATCAATGGTTAACTCTTTTTCCCGCAGTTGATTGAGTACATCGGTCATAGCCTGCGGGGATATCTTCGAACTAAAAACCATATTAGATTGATTTTCTTCAATATCGACAACCACATGCACTAAATCATTAGGTGTGGGTTCCATGTCCGCAAGGCGCGATACACCATGTCTTTTTAAGCAGCGTTGTAATCCGGCACGAGATGTATTGTCGTTGATAAATTCTTTGCACACGCTCAGTAACTGATCCAGTGACAACAGCAAACGGATGCGCAGTTGAACAACAACATATTCCTGGGCGACTGTTAAGGTTGTATTTAATTGCTTGGGAGTATGAGAAAGATCGGCACAATTCTGACGTTTACGCCATTTACGTACCGTCGCTTCAGAAATATTCAAAAGGCGGGATAATTTTGCCGTGGGCAAATCCGATTCAAATATAAAAACACGCATCTCTTTGGTGGTGGTTGCGTTTTTATGCTGCTTAGACATTAAAATTGCTTCATTTTTAAATCAATCTGTTGAAGGTTGGCAAGTGAACAATATACACAGGTATCAGCCCCTACACAATCACCCGATACTAAATAATTATCAAGGCTGAATAGCGGTAAAAATCATCGAGCAAAGCTCGAAAGCCGGGAAGGTGGGGAAGCCGTCAGCTGTCAACCCGAAGCTCGAAATCTCGAAGCTTCTTGATAAAACTGATAACATTGCTCTAAGACACTGAACTCAGACATTCATTTATAACCGATTAGATTTTAATACTGGAAGAGCACATGGAAAAGTTATTCAATAATGAAAAATGGAAAAAACAGAATCTGATTTTTATTGCTGCCGCAATTTTATGTTTATCCCCCGTCATTTCATCCCCCATTGCATTACTTCTCGGCTTTACACTGGCCATACTTGGATTAGTCCCTAAACAGATAAATTTGAACTTATTAACCAAAAATCTATTAGCCTACTCAATCATAGGATTAGGATTTGGCATTAATTTAGACCAGGCCATTTCTGCCAGTAAAGAGGCTTTTGGCCTGATTATATTGTCACTGCTCAGTACCTTGATCATTGGCTGGCTGCTGACTAAACGCTTAGGAATCAATTCAAAAACCGGATATTTAATTTCATCGGGTACCGCAATTTGTGGCGGTAGTGCCATTGCAGCGGTCGCACCGGCCATTAATGCGAGCAAGGATCAAACCTCTATTGCACTGGCCACGGTTTTTCTGCTTAATTCAGTGGCATTATTTTTATTCCCTTTTATCGGCCATTTGCTGAGTATGACGCAACATGCCTTTGGGGTTTGGTGTGCAATCGCAATCCATGATACATCGTCGGTTGTTGGAGCGGCTTCGGCCTATGGTGATCAGTCATTGTTAATCGCGACCACACTAAAACTGGCACGCGCATTATGGATTATTCCCATTGCCTTTATCAGCGCCCTGCTTTTTAAAGGAGATAATAAGAAAATCACGGTGCCGAGGTTTATTTTATTCTACTGCCTATCAATACTGGTCGCTTATTATTTACCACAATTTTCCTCTGTCTATGAAATTGTTTTTTCAGTTTCTAAACGTTTTCTAGTGCTGAGTTTATTTTTAATCGGTGCTGCGATCAGCTTTAATAAAATCAGATCTGCAGGGCCTAAGCCGCTGTTTTTAGGGGGTCTTCTGTGGATAATAAGCGCAACGGGCTCACTGGCTTATATACAGTTACTAATGTAAAACGCAATGCTTTGAATATTTTTCAAAACAAACAGACGCTACTTTTCAACACTGTCTTTAGCGCCCTTTTTTTGAGTGAATAAAATATAGCCAAGTAATACAAAAGCACCGAGATCAAATAAAGTGGACAGTAAACCCGAGCTTATAATCGAAAATGCGATACAAGATAAAGTCCCCATAATAAGTAAATTTCTAGACTGCATTCGAATTCCTTGCTCAACTGTTAAGGGTATATTATC
>JBLHWW010000176.1:0-6393 GCA_047629075.1 Psychromonas sp.
CGCGTTCTGATTTTTGAAGTGAGAACAACTATCTCCTGCAACTCAGGCCTTGTTAGTGTTAATTTTTCCTGCGCAATACTTGATCACTTCATTAATTCTTTTGGTATAACCAAGATCTTGCTCCCATTAATTTCCAGTACGCCTAATACCAAAAAAATGAAATTTCGATCTTAATTAAAAGGTTGATTTTTTTCAATGTGATCATTTAATTTTTTTATTTGAGATCTAGAGAGACTGCGGACACTCGGTTCAAGAAATTGAATCGAGATGGGAAGTTAATTAATGGAATCGGTATATACCGATGATACTTCAAGATGCAAAGTCAGCAAGAAAAATTGTGTTGAGATGCTCGGCATAAAATTAAACTATCGTTATTCTACATAGCGATTTTATAACAATGCAGATTGGCACCATTTTCATGGTCCTACTGGACGCAGGGTTGAAAACCCGCGCTGCGTTGCCGCAATCGAAAAGAGAATAACCATTACCTTATTTGCCGTCTTGCTCTGGTCTCTGACCTTACGCCTGACAAAGTATTTTGAAGTAACATCGGTATATAAGTAACATCCCTTTAGGTCTAGGTAAGATCCTGTCATTTAAACAATTTTTAAATTCTACAAATACAAAATAATTGAGGACTTTTTTATCTGCACTTTTTTGTGCTGATTAGTTTATTATATTCTTCTATTGAAGAATTCATAAAGCAAGATGATATTGGATGGTAAAAAATCAAGTCGGTAGACCTGCTACTAAAATGCATAATCGCACTAAATTGATCACAGTGGCCTGCAAACGGTTTAATGCTAATGGCTATGATAAACTATCAATGCGTGCGATTGCCACGCAGAAAAATTTAGATCCGGGTCTTATCCACTATTATTTCAAGTCGAAATTAGGCATGTTTTCGCGTTTAAAAAATAACGGAATTTTAGACGTAAATGTGATCCTAAATATGCGTATTTATTCTTTTTCAGTATGATAACATTTCCTTTTTTGATCCCCGATTTATTTAAATAAGCCATGGATATTTCTATCACCCCTGAGTTTATGGAGCATCTTGCAGAGCTGAATAACCAACTTTTACACCAGGGTATGATTGCCAGAAAAACCACCAACAAGGACGATTTAAATGACCAGTAATAAAAAACGCTTTGTATTCCCGGGCATCATTTTAGGTGCCCTGGTATTATTTGCAGCTATAACTCTAAAACCATCCCCAGAATTACAAGAAAATCACGACCAAGCACGTCTAGTTGATGTCATGGTATTAAGCAAACAAAATAGCGCGCCACAGGTTATAGGCTATGGCCGGGTGGAGCCAAAGTATAGTTGGCAGGGCATTGCAGAAGTGGAGGGTAAAATAGTTTATCGCCATCCAGATCTTGAAAGCGGTCGTCTTATTCCCAAAGGCACTCTGGTATTGAAAATTGATCCTCTCGAATACCAGTTAAAAATTGCACAGGCGGAAGCCAATTTAAATTCATCTGAAGTGCAACTAGGACGGATTGACCAGGAAGAACTGAATATCAATGCCAGTCTTAATATTGAACAACAAAAACTAACTTTGACGGTGCTGGAATATCAAAAAAAATCATCACTCCACGAAAAAAAGCTAATCTCCAATTCAAATCTGGCAAATGAAAAAAAATTATTATTGGCACAGCGCAGTCTAGTACAGGAATTAAGCAGCAGACTTAAATTATTACCCGATGATAGAAATGTTCTCAAAGCACAAATTAGCGTCAATCAAGCTTTATTAGCAGATACCCATCGCCAGTTGGAAAAAACACGCTTTATCTTGCCTTTTGATGCCAGAATTGCCGATGTTAACATCCAACAAGCGCAAGCTGTGGCTAAGGGTGCAGTATTGTTTGCAGCCTACCGACCGGACATTATGGAGGTCAAAGCTGAACTGTCACTGCAGGCTGTGAACACCCTGCAGGATACTATTACAGACACTTTCAATGAGCAGTTAACCTCCATTGAAAAATTAAATTTCAATGCAACTATAGAGCTGTTGATTGGCAACCACACTCAGCACTGGCCGGCACAATTGACCCGTATTGCTGAAAAAATAAATCCGGATCAGGGCACTCTCGGTTTTTATTTAGAAGTGAAACAGAATATTAAAAAGTTAGACTTAAATCCCACCCTCCTTACTAAAGGTATGTTTGTCACCGCTAAAGTGCAGGGATTTTCATCACTGCACTTTATGGTCCCGGAAAAAGCATTACACGGTGATCATATTTATCTGATGGATAAGCACAATAAACTTCAAATAAAACCAGTTATTGTCCTATTTCGGAATGCACAGGGTGTTGCCATTTCCGGTGAAATAAATGCGCTCGATAAGGTAATCTTAAATGATCTTATTCCAGCTATTGCCGGAATGAGTCTAAAAACGGAAAAATTCGACAGTATTGATTCGAATACCTCCAAAATACCAAGGGAGAGTGTCCAGTGATCCGCTTTTTCGCGCGTCATCCAACCCTTGCAAACCTTATTATGCTCAGTTTTTTTGTATTAGGGTTAAGCAGCCTTAACTCCCTGAAACGGGAAACCTTTCCTGAATTTACGCCCCCTTATATTATTGCCACTGTTATTTATCCGGGCGCCTCCCCAGCAGAAGTTGAAGAAAGTATCTGCCTGCGGATGGAAGATGCCATTGACGGTTTAAGTAATATTGAAGAAACGATATGTGATGCTCAAGAAGGCAGCGCATCACTAAGGGTCAAGCTTGGCGGAGATATTGATATTGGCCGAAGTTTGGTGGATATTCAAACCGAAATTAATGCGATACAAGATTTCCCAAGTCAGATTGAAGCCCCTACCGTTAAAGAATTAGATTGGTCGGAGCCAGTCATTGATATTGCCATTTCAGCCGATCTGAGTTTGCCCGACTTAAAAGCTTATGCCGAAGATGTTAAACATCGTTTGAAAGTTGATGCAGACGTCAGCCTAGTGACATTGACCGGATTCTCTGCCCACCAAATTCGCGTTGAATTGAACGAAACAGCTATGCGCCGTTTAAATCTGACGGTGACAGAAATAGCCAATAAAATAGGTCGGCAAAATATCAAAATGCCGGTAGGCACGATCGAACTGCCAGCTAAAAATTTATTAATTCGTTTTGATGAGCGTAAATTAACACCAGCAAAAATAGGTAAAATCATTATTTCGTCTAACAGCGAAGGCGCTGTTGTACGCCTCGATGATGTCGCCACGATAACCGATCTTTTTGAACTTGAAGAAGCTTATACCCTTTTTAATGGCAAACCTTCGGCTATGCTTAAGGTTCAAAAAAACAAAGCCGATGATGCCCTGCGTATTAAAGCCAGAGTACAGGATTTTGTTGAACATGAACAATTATCAGCACCCGAGGGGATCACGCTAACGCTAACCAACGATTTTTCATCTTTACTGCAGGATCGCCTTAGCATGTTATTAAGAAACGGCGCTCAAGGCATCATATTAGTGTTTTTTTCAATGTGGTTATTTTTCTCATTTCGTTATTCTTTTTGGGTCTCGGCCGGATTGCCCGTCGCTTTTATGGGGGGACTGTTTGTGATGAGTTTGTTTGGTATCTCTATTAATGTAATGACGCTGGTCGGTTTATTAATGGCCATAGGCATTATGATGGATGATGCCATTGTTATCGCTGAATCCGTGGCCGCCCACGTAGAAAGAGGCTTTTCGGTCGATCAAGCGGTGATCAAAGGCGTCATGAAAGTGGCTCCCGGTGTTATATCTTCCTTCTTAACCACTATTTTTATCTTCGGCAGTCTGCTGTGGTTAGACGGTCAAATAGGGAAAGTACTCTCGGCAGTCCCTATGGTGCTGATTATCGTCTTAACAATTAGTTTAATTGAAGCCTTTTTGATCTTACCCAACCACCTGAGGCATTCCCTCAATGCCAATATAAATGGCCAACCACCACTTAAATTTAAGCGCATATTCTTAGAAAAATTCGAACACTTTCGCATTAACTCTCTGGTTAAGATGGTGACCTTGGTGGTTAAGTGGCGCTACGCAAGTCTCGGCTTAACTTTTGGCGTGTTGCTAATATCCGTCGCCTTGCTGGCCGGTGGAATAGTAAAATTCGTTCCTTTTCCGGCGTTAGATGGCGATATTGCAGAAGCACGTATTATTTTACCACCCGGCTCAACCCTTGAGCAGACTCAAAAAACCGTTGAACATATTATTAGTGCGGCAAAATTAGTGGGTGAGCAGTATACGCAGGATAATAATGAACCCTCTCCATTAGTTCGCGATATCACCGCACAATATAATTTCAATGCTGATGCGGGTGAAAAAGGTCCACATCTTGCTACGGTACGCTTGGACTTGCTCTCGGCTGAAATTCGTCATTCCTTAATTGAAGCGTTTATTGAAGACTGGCGTTTAAATAGCGCAGAACTGGTGGATCCTATTGTCATGGTATTTAAACAACCTGCCATGGGACCAGCCGGTCGTGATATTGAAGTGCGGCTGCAGCATAATAATTTAAAAACACTTAAAACAGCCTCGGTGGAACTGCAAACCTATTTACATCAATTTGCCGGGGTTAATAGTATTCTGGATGATATGCGTCCGGGTAAAGAAGAAATTTTAATTAAACTTAAAGACGGAGCTGAAAATTACGGGTTAGACGGTAAAACCGTTGCCGATCAATTGCGGGCAGCTTATTTTGGGCAAACCGCAGATGAAATTCAGGCTGGAACGGAAAACATTAAAATTCAAGTTCGCTTAAATAAAGATCAAGCGGCAAATATACAAGCACTGGGTAACTTCCCCATTATGCTCGCAGATGGTAAACACATCCCCCTTAATGCGGTTGCAACCTTTGACGATGAACGCTCCTTTGTGAGAATTCAACGAATTGACAGCCAGCGGACGATCACCGTCATGGCAGACGTAGACAACAGCAAAGCCAATGGGTCAGAAATAATGAATAAAGTGCAGCGTGTATTTCTGCCTGAACTGCTGCTCAAATATCCGGGTTTAGGTATAAATCTGGAAGGTGCGAGCAAAGAGTCGGCTAAAACGGCGAATTCCTTTATAAAAGGTTTTTCTATTGGCCTATTTGGTTTGTTTGCAATTTTAAGCTTTCAATTTAGAAGCTATCTGGAACCCTTCGTGGTCATGTTGGCGATTCCCTTGGCCTTAATTGGCGTTTTTTGGGGGCATTGGTTAACCGGGCATAATCTCTCAATGCCTTCTATTTTAGGCTTTGTTTCACTGGCCGGTATTGTGGTTAATGATTCCATTTTATTGGTGCAATATATCCGCCACCATGTTGATGTTGGTGAAAATATTTATGAGTCCGTGGTGAAAGCCAGTCGCGACCGTTTCCGTGCTGTTTTTTTAACCTCTCTGACAACCGCTGCGGGTTTATTACCCCTGTTGCTTGAAACCAGTTTACAGGCACAGGTTGTTAAGCCTATCGTGATCTCGATTGTCTTTGGTATTTTTGCCTCTACGCTGCTGGTACTCTTTATTATTCCAAGTGCTTATGCGGTGCTTGCTGATTTTGGATTAGTACACAAACATCAAGAATTTGAAGAAAAAATCATCGGAGAAAAGCAAAAATCCATTGAGTAGCTTTTCTCGGCATAATATTGTGTTACCCAGATCGACAAAACAACGCAACCTAGGAAATTCTGAGATAGGTGGTGCTATGCTGTATTGAATTCACTTTTTTATAACGAGGGATCAATATGTTAAATGAAAACCATGCAATGATTATCGACTTTCCAGAGTTAACAAAAGACATTGTGCAGTTAACCCACCACGATCCGTTATTTAAGCAAAAATCACAGCAATATCACGAGCTGGATTATAAAATTCGCCAACTGGAAATAGCAGGGACACCAACGGATGATCAACATAGCAGTCAACTAAAACAACAGAGAGCGACATTAAAAGATTTATTGTATCTGCAATTAACAGCACATCATAACAGCGATACTTGATGCCAATTTGCCTCGCGCTAACGATTAATATTTTGTGATCACATCTATAAAGGGCCGGCATCAAAACGTGATGCCTTATTCTTTGCTGTTCTCCTATTCCGACCACATTTACCTGATACACATTCAAATAAACAGCCTGATCTTCGAGTCAATAAGATCCGCAAGTAGGGATCTTATTTAGCTTGCTAATATTTTCTTCACTTGCACCAGCGCGCTGCTATGATCCTTATAATCCAGGACAATCGGGTAATAATCCCCCTGGTGCGACAATACCATTGCAGGAAAACCCTGAATAGGTAAACGTCGCGCTAATGCTAACTGTTGATTAAATTCATTTTCCAATTTTTCCGAGCTTAAATCATCACTGAACTGCCTAACATTCAAGCCCAGTTGTTTTGCCAAAATAAGGTGTGTATCAATG
>JBLHWW010000177.1:0-6281 GCA_047629075.1 Psychromonas sp.
TTTTTGAATTTTTTTCATTTTTAATACGATTATTTAGTGATTAAAAGAGAATACCATATTGGATCACAAATTAATTTCTTTTGGTATTACTTAAACAAGCCTGAGAATTCCCCTTATACAGAGAAATTAAAAGAACAACACACCACCTAGATAATTTATGGGATCTTACGTTGCCCAAAATCTGTCGCAATGACCATTTTGTGTTTTAGTGACTGACTCACTCACAGACCTCATTAAGGGGTGACTTACGCTTCCCCTTCATTAACTCTGCTCTCCAATAAAGTGGCGTTATTCTGAGTATTAAGTAATTAACATGGGTGTCTTGTTAAATTTTTCTTAAACAAGCCTGAGAATCTTCCTCATACAGATAAATTAAAAGAACAACACACCACCTAGATAATTTATGGGATCTTACGTTGCCCAAAATCTGTCGCAATGACCATTTTGTATTTTAGTTACCGACTCACTCACTCACAGACCTAATTAAGGGGTGACTTACGCTTCCCCTTCATTAACCCTGCTCTCCAATAAAGAGGCGTTATTCTGAGTATTAAGTAATTAACATGGGTGTCTTGTTAAATTTTTTTTAAGTAATTAACATGGGTGTCTTGTTAAATTTTATTAACATGGGTGTCTTGTTAAATTTGTTGTTAAATTTATTTTCAACAAAACATCTTCTGAATTCACTGGGCGTTAAATCGATAGTACGAAGCAATATTATTATATTTCGGAAATCTTAACTTAAAAGGCACTCAGCTTTATTGCAAAGAGGATCAACATAATACCCGCCACCATATCTATTTTCAGCTTATGTTTATTAAAGCGCGGTAACAGGTTTGGGTGTGAAATTAATAATGTGACACAACCAAACCAAATCAGATGTGCAAACACGATGATTAACCCGTAACTTATCTGCATTACTAATGGGGTTTCTAAGGAAATAACTTGCGTAAAAATACTGACAAAAAAGATTGGGGCTTTAGGGTTTAATATATTACTCATAAACCCTAGGCGTAAGGCAGCTAGATTAAAAATCTTTAATGATTCATTCGCTTGCTGCGTGCTTAATAATTCACGTGTGGTTAATAACTGCCATGCAATATAGATAAGGTAAGCGGTGCCACAATATTTAATCAGTGAGAATAACCACACCGAATTTGCAATCACGACGGCAAGACCTGCTATTGAATAACTTGCATGAATACAAATAGATAAACACACACCTAATGTTGTATATAAACCCGCTAAACGCCCATTACGGATACTGGTTCGCGTGACCATCACAAAATCAGCACCCGGTATAACCGCCATTAATACTGCAATACTTGTTACTGCAATAATTTCTGCCATAAACGTATTGATTAATAATTCCATTTTGTCTCTCCTTTTGTTAACAGAACTGATTTATTACTCCGCATATAGGATAATTTATGAGATATTTAAAACAATACGATCATTTGTAAAAGGACTTGTGCCCAGTGAACACAAATAAGATTATCCCTTTATTAGCAGACATGGCTATTTTCGTTACCGTTGTGGAGCAAGGAAACTTCAGCAAAGCAGCCAAAAAACTAGGGGTAACACCTTCTGCAGTAAGCAGACAGATCAGTCGATTAGAAGATGCATTAGGCATAAAGTTATTACAACGTACCACACGACAATTGGCGTTAACCGAATCAGGTGAAATTACTTTCACCTCTTGTAAGCAAATGGTTGAAGCTGCCGAAGAAGCCGTTAGCGCTAGTACTTCAGCAACATCTACGGTGAGTGGCTTAATCAGGGTAGCTGCGCCAAAGTCACTCGCAAATCAAGTATTACAGCCAATATTTGTTGAATTCATGAAGAATTACCCAGATATTCAATTACATTTAAAAGTTACTGATCTTGTATTAGATCCTATTCATGATGCGATAGATTTCTTAATTCATATTAACAATCGACCGATCGAATCATTGGTCAATATTAAACTGGGTAAAGTGGCCCAAGTTTTATGTGCCAGCCCTGATTACTTACAAATTAATCCTACTCCTTTGCATCCTGATGATTTAAAGAAACATGCATGTATCTGCTTAGGGGAAAATGCCACTGACAATCGCTGGCAGTTTATTAACAATAACCAACAGGCAACAGTTCAAGTGAGTGGATCCTATTTGGTTAATCACAGTGAGATGCGACGAGATGCTATTGAACAAGGCTTTGGTATTGGTTCATTGCCCGACTACATTGCTAAACAAGCCGTTAAATCAGGCAGATTGATTACGCTATTACCAGACTGGCAGTTACAAGGTAACTACCATGGTGATATCTGCCTGCAGTTTGTAAAAACAAAATATATGCCTAATAAAAATCGCGTATTTATTGATTTTATTAAGCAAAAATTATCTGCTAACTCCTATCTTTAACAGGTATTAGCATGATTAAATAAACGGAAATTCCAATTTTAAAATTTACCTGTAACTAAACGTTGTTCGATTTTAGAGTACCAAGGGTGTGATAACTTTTGTTGCTTTTGTAATGTTTTACTTGATGAGTGTGACCCCATTCCCTTTGTTTTCTAACTCGCTTGGGGCGTTAGCGCCTCCACTTTCTATCGCGCTTCGGGGCACATTGCGCCTTAGAACTTTTACTTTATTTATCTGTTGAGCGACCCCATATCTATGCCCATTTTATCTAAAAAGTGAGCGTAATAGAAAAGGTAGGACCTAACCTCAAGAACTCCTAAGGGGCCCCTTTGATTTTTCCATCACCCCAAATGTTAATGGCCTAGCTAATCAGCTAATTGTACTGCCGTACCAGACACTTTTATCCCACCAACGTTCGGAATCGAAAGATTTAACTGACTTGGCCAACCCATTATTTCGCCTTGTAAAATATTTATATATTTCGGGGTGTTAATTATTTTTGCTTCTCGTAAATATCCACCTAAAGCAACTGCCGCGGCGCCCGTTGCTGAATCTTCGACTACACCGCCAACCGGAAATGGATTACGAGAGTGAATGAGTTCATCATTTTCACGCCATATCAATTGTAGAGTGGTTAAATCATCATCTAGCATTATTTTTTTAAGTTTCTCGAAGTCGTAGTTTAAATCATCTAAGCGTTGTTTTGATTTCACCGCTAATACTAAGTGCCAATTCCCTCCAAAAGCACGTGCTGGTGGAATGTTGGTATCTAAATCATCCAAACACCAGCCCAGTGTAGAAAGAACTTCTTTCAGTAAAGAGTCCGATGGCCATTCAAACTTAGGCTCCACCGACGTAAGCGCGGCGCTAATTTCACCGTTATGCTCGCTAACCTCCACAGGAATAGTCCCTATAGACGTTTCAAACTGATAGGTACCGCTACCTGATTTTTTGCCTAAAGCAACGCCGGTTGCTATCGTAGCGTGTCCGCAAAATGCTACTTCAGCTTCTGGACTATAATAACGAACCGTTCGTTTACTTCCCTTGCTAGGCGCGACAAAAGCGGTTTCTGAAAAGCCCACTTCAGCCGCAATTCGTTGCATCTCCCTCGGCTCGGGCAACGCATCACCAATCCATACGCCTGCCGGATTGCCACCTTCAGGTGTGGAAGTAAATGCAGCTAGTTTTTGTAATGTATGTGAATTCATGGAATGATCCTTTTAGTTTATTTGGTTTCACAATTAATTTACTCCACCCAATAAAGGCAGTAAATGAGTTATTATTGGCATGGTATGTGCGTAAATGCACACTTAATCTAAACTCACTGAGGTGTTCGTTTATGAATTGGAATGATCTTAAGTACTTTCTGGCGTTAGCGAGAGAGGGCACGATTAGTGGTGCTGGTAGGGTGCTGAATGTCAAACATACTACCGTGGCAAGGAGAATTGAAGCGCTTGAAATAAGTTTAGGTACGCGACTATTTGATAAGAGTAGAAGTGGTTACGCGATGACACAAGCGGCAGATAATCTATACCAACAGGTCGTGTCAATGGAGGAAAAGGTACGCAGCATAGATAGACAAGCTGCCAATCAGGATTCGGCATTAGCCGGCCCATTAAAGCTGACTATCGCATTTGAACTTGCTAATCGCCTTGTCATTCCGAAGATGGGGGAATTCAGCCAGCGTTTTCCTGATATCAACATGCAGTTACTCATGACCAAAAACCTAGTCGATTTGGCTGCCATGGAAGCAGATTTGGCCATTCGTATGACACCTAATCCACCGGATTATCTAGTGGGACATGAAATCATGAAATTGCATCATGGGATCTATGCTTCGCAAAAGCATCTACAATATTGCTCAAGAAAAACAAAGGTAGTTCTTTTTCAGTCGGAAAATAAGCGACCGGATTGGGTCAAAAAATATGCGAGCGACTCTGAAGTTTCACTTCGAGTCGATGACGTCGGTTCGATGGCGGTCGCTACGGTCAACGGTTTTGGCTTAGCAAAATTACCTTGTTTTATCGGCGACACCCAACCTGGATTGGTTCGTTTAGATATCATAATGTCGCCATCCGATTGGGGAATTTGGATCTTGAATCATGTCGAGTTGCGGACAACAGCGCGAGTTCGTGCGTGTAAAGAGCATTTAATTTCTGTTTTAGAAAATCAACGCGAACTAATTACCGGCAACTTATCCAAGTTCGTATCAGACTAGACGGACTAGCTCATTATTGAGTAAATTTTCTCTTGTCTAATAGTATCAAACTAAAAAAATGTCATTTATATAGTTATAAAAATGATGTGAATGGCACAAAAAGTTGCTGGTTTGTAGTCGTTTGGGGATTAAAATTGCCTTAAAACTATTACCCCGCGGCATCCTAGGCTATTTTAAAGTCCAAAATGATTTATTAATCTCATGCTGAACCTGGTCATAATTGAGACCGATATCTTTGAGCAAGTCGTCAGACAACTCGGCTAATTGTTTACGTGTTTGTCGTTTTTGTTGAATGAATCGCATGTTGTTAGCCGATTTTTTATACCCATATTTTAAATTTTCTATCACTGTATGTAATGCACTGTAATTGTGTGTTAATTGAGCCATGATGTTTCTCCCACATTTTGCTTGTTGTTTCAGTAGATTAAATTTATGTTGATTAGGGTAAACTGACAAACGATATTTCCTGACACACAGTTAAGGTGAGCTTAAGTGAAAATTAGAACGCCGCACTTCCAAAATTTATACAGTTTCTATCAATCAGCAGAGCTTGGCAGTTTTAAGGAAGCAGCTGAGCTGATCTATATTTCCTCCGCAGCTGTAAGCCAGCAAATACGTCAACTAGAAGATCAGCTGGAAGTTAAATTGTTTGAACGCCAGCATCGCAAGATTATTTTGACGGAGGAGGGAAAGGTATTACATCAATATGCACGGCAAGGTTTTACTGCATTGCAAGAAGGCGTTCGTCAAATAAGCCTTGATGCAACCCCCAATAGCCTGGCATTGTCGGCATTACCCTCATTCGCCCAACACTGGCTAGTTCCTAGATTGGGTGATTTTTGTGAGTTATTTCCAGATTTAACTGTTCTTATGATGCCGAAAAACGCTCTGGTTGATTTTTCTAAGGAGCAAGTTGATTTATGTATTCGATTTGGCCCTGGGAAATATGAGGGTATACAGTCAGAATATTTAATGGCAGACCATCTCTATCCAGTCTGCCATCCCTTGTACTTGAAAGAACATTCCATTGCCTCGCTTGAAGACATACATAATGTGCGGTTAATTGAAGACGCTCGCCCTGATATGAGCTGGGAGCATTGGTTAAAGGTCACAGGCACTAAAGTGAACATTGCTATTCCTTCCCTTAAATATCAAGGTGCACATATGGTGATAGAAGGAGCACTAGCTGTTCAAGGCGTTGCTTTAGTCCGCCATAGCTTGGCTTGGAAATATATTAAGCAGGGTTTGCTGGTTAAAATTGGTGATGTTGAAGTACGCTCAAGTTACAGCTATTGGTTATGTGCTCCGCCCGCTTATTTTAAACGAGATAAAGTCGTGAACTTTACTCATTGGATAAAAAAACAAACTAATGAATTTTGGCAACGGAGCATTGAAAGAAAAGAAAATTGTCACGTTATATTGGACTCTAATGAGAAAGAAACACCTTTTAGTTGTTAGTGTATTGAAATGAAATATAGTGATGTTGTGAGCATTGATGGCCAACGGGTGTGGTGATTGGATAATATTGGCCACAAGATCATAGCGTTGTAAGTTGTATAGGGGGCGAAGGCGAGTTAAGTTTCTGAGACGCTTGGAGGCGAAAGCGCCTTATCCGTATCTCTGAATTTACCATAATACCCGTTAGATGATCGATCTAAAAG
>JBLHWW010000178.1:0-6269 GCA_047629075.1 Psychromonas sp.
ATAATTTTTTTTCAAAGCGCGCCGGAAATTCGGCTGAAACAGGTAAATACCACCAATTTGGCTGTGCAAAGTCAGTGCATTTAACCGCATCTTTTTCTGTCATTAACAGAGGAATAGACACTTCGAACTGAGTGAAATCATCTTTTGAAAAAGCATGATGATCATTAAAACTGACGGCTTTTAATATTTCAAATTGCTGTTGGTTAAGGGTATCAAAAAATCGTTGCGGATAACCAATCGCAGCACAAGCGTTGATTTTAATACCGCTGGCAAGCTGTGCGACTTCCCCATCAACACGTTTGCAGCTTTCGGCCTTTAACAACATGGTCATTTCATTAACCTGCTGTCCGCCATTATTAACCACAAAATCAACACTGTTTAAACGTGATATATTTTCCCGCAACGGCCCCATTGGGAGAAGCTGCTGGTTACCAAAACGACGCTTGCCATCAACAATAACGATTTCAATATCCCGTTGTAATGCATAATGCTGCAATCCATCATCACTGATAATAATATCAGCCAAACAATGCTGCTCAATATAGTTAACTGCATTTTTACGTACTGGGTCAACCACCACGGGAATCCCCAGGCGTTTATGGATTAAGACCGGCTCATCACCTGCCTCATGGCCCTTAATATGATCGCCCACAAGCAACGGGTAATGGTTGCTTTTTCCGCCATAACCGCGACTAATCACGGCGGGTTTGTAACCCGCCGTGATTAGCTTTTCGCATAACCAGATAACAAAAGGTGTTTTACCATTACCACCGACAGAAATATTGCCAACTATAATAACGGGTAACTTACTTTTATAACGTTTAAAAAAACCTTTCTGATAAGCCAAGCGACGACATAAACTGATCATTTTAAACAGTAAAGCCAGTGGCAAAAGTAACCACGCCCAAGTAACTCGGCTGTACCAAAACGGCATTATAACTCTCCAGCCGCTTGAATTTTACTAAGACTGTGATAAATCGCTTTTTTCTCAATAAGTTCTGCATGTGTGCCACGTTCTACCACCCGGCCATCATCAATCACTAAAATTTGATTAGCATGTTCAATGGTTGATAAACGATGCGCAATAACAATAGAGGTTCGGTCTTTTTGTAATATATCAAGTGCCGCTTGAATATGGCGTTCAGATTCAGAATCTAAAGCGGAAGTCGCTTCATCAAGAATTAAAATAGGTGCATCACGCAGCAATGCACGTGCAATGGCCAATCTTTGACGTTGCCCGCCCGACAACAGGGCTCCATTTTCACCAATCACAGTGTCTAATCCATCTGGAAACTGCTCAATAAATTCCATCGCATTGGCGGTTTCAGCGGCTTGAATAATATCTTCCCGGGTAAATTTACCATCGCTTGCATAAGCGATATTATTAGCAATAGAATCATTAAACAGATGCACACTTTGTGAAACGACAGCCACTTGATTTCGTAACGAGGCAAGGGTGTATTCCTGAATATTAACACCATCAATGCAGATTACGCCGCTATCAATATCGTAAAAACGGGTTAATAAATTGGCAATGGTAGATTTGCCACTGCCTGAGCGCCCGACTAAGGCAAAAGTTTCCCCGGCCTTAACCTTAAAACTAACATTTTTTAAGGCCGGTTTCTCAGTCGTTGGGTAGGAAAATACAATATTATTCAGTTCAATATCACCCTTGGCACGTTTAATCACTTTCGTACCTGAATCTAGCGCTGAAGTTGTGTCTAATACTTTGAATAAACTCACACTGGCAGCAATACCGCGCTGTATATCACCCACCACCTCGGTAATGACTTTTAGCGGTTTCATTAATGCCATCATAGAAGAAATAATGACGATAAAGGTACCTGGGGTTAAGTCAACAATAATTGAGGGTTTGGTCGCTAGAAATAAAACAAAGGCTAAGGCAAAAGAGGCCAGAGTTTGCACTATTGGTGTGCTGATCGCCTGTGCACTGACCATTTTCATATTTTGAGAGCGAACAGAATTACTGACCTGCTCAAACTTTTTATTTTCAACTTTTTGGCCACCAAACATTAACACTTCTTTATGACCTTTTAACATCTGCTCTGAAGCCGTTGTTACTGAACCCATTGCATCTTGTAAATTTTTACTGATTTTACGAAAACGTTTACTGACCACGCTAATGGCAATTCCCACGATCGGCGCAATCAAAAAGAAAACTAATGATAATTGCCAACTTTGTATAAACATCAAACCGACCAAAGCAATAATAGTGGCACCATCACGAAATATTTTTATCAAGGCCTTAGTTGAGGCTGCCGTCACCTGATTAGCGTCGTAGGTGATTTTAGAAAGCAAATCACCGGTATTTGTTTTATCAAAAAAGCTAATCGGTAACGCTATCAAATGGCTAAACAACTCGCGTTGTAATTTCATTACCACATGGGTGCCTACCCAGGACATACAGTATGAACTAACGAAGGCAACCACTCCCCTTGCCGCAATAATTAGAATCACAAAAATGGGCATAAAAGTTAAAATTTCAGGGCTCTGCCCAGTCAATCCCTCATCCATCAAGGGCTTTATTGAATAGATAAAAGCGGTATCGATGACGGCATAACCAATCATAGCGATAATTGCAGCCACTAAGCCCAATTTAAACTCTTTAACGTATCCCAGTAAACGCTTAAAAATAAGCCAACTATTTATTTCTTTATTTTCCATGATTCACCAAGTACTTCTATTAGAGAGAAAAAGAGTGATGATACCAATAAGGGGCAAGATCTTCTCGATATGTTTGCATGATAATGTTATCTGTTGTTATTTTAAAACGAATAAACCCATTCAAACCGCTGTTTATCATTCTAACATTTTGATCTCGATAACGTAACTTTACCTCTGCGGCAGGAAATCCCCAGCGATTCATAAATCCTGCACTAAAAACAACCCACTGTGGTGCGACGGTTTTAATAAAGGCGGCGGTTGATGAGTGTCGACTGCCATGATGAGGGGCAAGCAAAAGTGTGCTTTTTAAATTATCCCCATACTGTGCAACTAACTTAACCTCTTGTTTTTTCTCAATATCCCCCGTCAACAAAAGTGAATAATGACCATCATCAATGCGTAAAACACAAGAGTTGTTATTATTGTTTGTCCCCATAGTTAATGGTGATAGCACTTTTACCGACAGCGAACCTAATGACCATTTCATGCCTGCTCGACAGAATGTTGTTTTTTTATTTTGCAGTGCCGAAGGCGCTAAGGGCTCGCCTAGCAGTATATATTCAGGCAGAAAAGCGCGGTTAATGACATCCGCGCCACCCGCATGGTCAATATCGCTGTGACTTACCACTAAATAATCTAAGCGTTCAATGCCAATAGAGTGCAAATAGGGTAGCGTCTCAACGGCGGCAGTAGTAAATCCTGACGGGTAACGAGGACCAGTATCATAAAGTAGACTTTTTCCTTGGCTTTTGACTAACACCGACAACCCCTGCCCTATGTCGAGGATCTCAACCTCCCACTCGTGGGGTTTATTTTGCTTTTCCAACCATAATAATAAAAACACCGAGGAGAGTAATGTCAAAGTAAAAAAATAACTGAGACGATCATTAACATGCTGTATTTTAAATAAAATATAAAGCACTAACATTAAAACAACAACAAAAATAAGAGAAATCCCCTGATCATAGGAAAAGGACAGATAGGCAAATTTTATTTGCTCAAACACAATAAAAAAATAACCGATTAAATGATCTGCAATAGTAAATAATAGTACTGAGATCGGTTGATAAATAACCGAAAAAACAACCGCTAATAAAATAACAGGAATAATTAACAGTGAAAATAGGGGTACCGCCAGTAGATTAATCAAGGGCGCAAGCATTGAAAACGATGAAAAAATCAACAGCTGAACAGGTAACATTAACAAACTCAGCGCGCACTGAATTAGCAGTAGAAATTTAAAGTAATGTTTGATTTTTGTAAATCCCAACATCTCACCATTTTTTGCCTTACTGTTTTTAAATTGAGGAAAATGCCATAAAACAATTAAGATCAAACAGACTGCCACATAGGATAACCACAAACTTAAACTGAGTAGCGCCAAAGGATCCCATAATAAAATAACAAAAAATGTTAGGCCTAATAAATCGATCAAACTGCACTTTCGTTTCATTGATAAAATAGCAACCGAAAAGAACAACATTAAAAAGGCGCGCTGGGTCGGTAAGGAAAAACCGGCTAAATAAGCATATAAAAATGCCCCGAGTAATGCCGTTAAGCTTATAAATCGCCAGGAAAACCAGCCGAGATATTTTTTGGGGAAAAAATTCTGGGTAAAATAAGCCACGCATAAATAAATACAGGAAAAAAACAGGCTAATATGTAAACCTGAAATAGCGAACAGATGGGCAATGCCCAACTGTTGAATTAACGCTTTTTGCTCTGTCGTTATTAGTGACTTATCTGCAAAGGATAAGGCTAGAATAGCCCCCTGATTGTTTAAAGAGTTGGAAAGATTGACCACTCTTTCATATAAATAAGATCTTAAGGAAAAAGCTGCATTTTCCTTTTGAAGATGCGACTTTATGATAGCCTTATAGGCAATATGTTCAGAGTACTTGTATTTTTGCTGGTCAAATCCTGCCGGATTAGCACGTCCGTAAATAGGTTTAAAGCGCACCTTAAAAAGGTGTTTTTCATCTTCCTGTACCTTTACCGTCGGTGCGTACCAGCGCATTTCCAATAAAGGCGCATAATTTAAGTGATGCCCATCAAGTTCAACTAACTTGGCGCGGAAATATCCTTTATTTTGCTCACTGATTAAGGACTTAATTTCCACAACTATGCTATGGTTTCGGCCATCAACATAAGTCTGTAGGGGGGCTGAATTTGAAAAGGGGAAATTAGTAATGGGTTGAAAAGCAAAAAAACTTCCTGTTAATGCTAAAGAAGTATAAAGTGAGAAATAAGCAGCACAAAAAGGGACCACCGCTAGAATACGCACGCGCGGCATCAACATTAAATAAATAAATAAAACGCCACAGAATATTATTTCGTTATGATCTAATAATCGAGGCCAAAATAGGCTTGATATAAACACAGTAATTGACAGCCACAATAATAGACGCATTGTCATTCGAATCCATTTAAGTAAACCTTAATTATATGCCAAAAAAATTTCTTAAACGTTTTACTCCAAAACCTGAAACGTTAAAAGCACATCCTCACCTTAGGCATTTTGGCGAAACGCTGCATAACCCCAATCTCTGGCACTTAAACCGCCGCAGTGCAGCAGGTGCTGTCGCTGTTGGGATATTTTGTGCCTGGATGCCCATTCCTTTCCAGATGATCTTAGCCGCTGCTATCGCCATCATATTTACGGTTAACCTGCCTTTATCCGTTGCACTAGTTTGGCTTTCAAACCCCCTGACCATGGGCCCCCTATTTTATGGCGCTTACCGTTTAGGTGCCTTTATCATGCATCTGCCTGTGCAGCATTTTCACTTTGAATTATCTTATGTCTGGTTGTGCGCAACGTTTGAAACCATCGCCCCACCACTGTTTTTAGGTGCACTGATCCTTGGCTGCACAAGCGCCTTTTTGGGATATTTCCTATTTCGTGCTTTTTGGCGGTTTACTGTTACCCAAAAATGGCAACGCAGACATAAGAAATAATCCTCTCATTTAGCACCCCGGCTAATACCAAATCCATTAAATTTATACTGCTTAAAACACCTTACTTTGATGGAGTTTCTCCTCCTAAAGAGTAGCATTTCTGTAATAATCTGACTCTGGCACAAGCAGTCGGTAGATAAAAATCAGCAAGTATGACCAAATCCATTAATTTTCTACTCATTTATGAGAGTTAAAACACATGCTAGCTAGACATAAAACCGCGTTTTAGTCTGCGAGATTAATTTGATTCAGAACATCCGGTTATTCTCAACTACCAGGCAAGATAAAACGATTCAAAATCGTTCCATAAAATTTTATGTAATTAGAACAACTAATTACTGAAATCAATAACTTGCTTTCATGCGTTTTCCCTGTGCCTAAATAGATCACTTAATTAATTCTTTTGTTATAACTTACCATATGGATTCAATTTATTGAACAGAGTGTTTGCACTCTCTCTACATCACAAATAAAAACATTCTACATTCGCCTACATTCATTAATAAAAAAATTCTACACTGGCCTACATTCATTAATAAAACATTCTACACTCACCTACATTCATTAATAAAAACATTCTACATTCGCCTACATTCATTAATAAAACATTCTACACTCGCCTACATTCA
>JBLHWW010000179.1:0-5948 GCA_047629075.1 Psychromonas sp.
TATAAAAAATGAAATTAAAGCAATCCTGATCTCTGTATTCGCTTAAATGGGGATAATTAAGCAGCAGAACTATTCCGTATCAATTTCCCTATCATGAATATAAATAGGCTAAATGTAACGATGCTATCACTTGATTCGATAATCCAGAATAAAAATCTCAGTGTTTTTTTTCAGCCTATCGTTGAAAATATTAAGCGCAATATTTTTGCCTATGAAGCATTAATTCGCGGCCCCTTTGAGAGTCAGTTGTACTCACCCATTGCCTTGTTCGCAGCAGCTAAAAGCCAAGGTAGATTAGTGGATCTAGAGATTTTATGTCGAGAATTATCGATCCTGCAATTTAAAAAACTTAATCTAGGGGGGAAATTATTTCTTAATGCCAGTCCTGAAACACTTTTTCAGCCCAATTTTCGATCCGGTCAAACATTAAAATTACTCAAAAAAATAGATCTTGATCCGAACCGTGTGGTCATAGAATTAACCGAACACAGTCCTTTAGAAAATTATGAAGTGATTCGAGATGCATTGAAACATTATAAAGAGATGGGCTTTGAAATTGCGATGGATGATTTAGGCTCTGGTTATTCGGGCTTGCGGGCGTGGTATGAATTACGGCCTGATTACGTAAAAATCGATCGCCATTTTATGTGTGATATTAACAGCGATAAAGTAAAGCAACAATTTGTGCTTTCTATCAAAAATATCGCGCAGGAGCTAGACTGTAAAGTCATTGCTGAAGGGATTGAAACGGCCAATGAATTTCGATTTATAGAAAAAATTGGTCTGCAGTTCTGCCAAGGTTACTATTTTAAGCGTCCGGCCGCTTTACCCGTCAGGCGTATCAATAATAACTTGTTTAGTGAAAGAAGGCTGACCACACAGTCTAAAAATAGACTTATTTCATCCAAAATGGTCGGAGAATTATTGCAGCCTATTGATGCAATTAGTAGATCAACGACCATTGAATCTTGCGCCACATTATTTAAGGAAACCCCTGAGCTAGACAGTATTCCCGTGCTTGAGGACAACAAACCAATAGGTTTAATGCACCGTAACAACCTCACTAATTTGTTTTTTTCAGCCTATGGCAGAGCACTCTCAGGGAGAAAGACGATCGCCTCATTGGTTGATCGCCAGGTGCTGATACTGGAACATGACTTATCTATTGAGCAAGCGAGTATCTTAATTAGTGAGCAAGCCGACAGAAAGAAAATACTGGAGTTTATTATTGTCAATAAAGGCGAGTATCAAGGCATTGGTTCAATTATCGACCTTCTCAAGGAAATCACTCATCTGCAAATAAATAACGCACGCTATGCAAACCCTTTGACCTTGTTGCCGGGCAATGTGCCGATCAGTAAAAATTTGGATCAGCGACTTAAAGAACAGTCACTCTTTACTATCTGTTATGTCGATTTAGATCATTTCAAACCGTACAATGATTGTTATGGTTATGAAAAAGGAGACCAAATTATTCTCGGTGTTGCTGATATTCTGCGGGATATAGTGACCGACAGAGATGATTTTATTGGCCACATTGGAGGCGATGATTTTATTGTCATTTTATCTTCAGATTATTGGCAAATACAATGCGAAAAAATACTGGCAAAATTTTCGGAATGGGTTCGTCACCGCTATAGTCAGGAAGATCAGGAGAGGGACGGAATCGCAAGCGAAGATCGTACCGGTGCCAAACAATTTTATCCTTTACTGAGTCTATCGATAGGTTGTGTCAATTTGTCGCCTTCCGTTTGTAACAGTCATAACGATGTGGCGGTATTAGCCTCCTATGCAAAATCGAAGGCTAAAAAAATAAAAGGTAATTCGTTATATTTATATGATGGTAAAACGAAGGCCAATGCATTGCCAGAAAAAAACAGCTCACCAAGTTATGCCATCGTTAATAATTAAAACAGGATCAGCATCTTGAATTTTTTAACTTAAAAACTCAAGATGTTAATGATTTATGCTTAACCGCCTACAATGGTTATTAATTTTTTTATAAAAAATGTTACTGCCTGACTATCTTCAAACTTAAATGAAATCCCATAATGGATTTCATTGATACCTTTGTGGACTCTTTTAGGAAATCGGGTCATTTCGGCACTGTGAAAATAGGCTTCTCTTTTGCTGACTCCTTTAATAGCCGCTAACTCTGCTGCAAAAACTTCAAACACCGGGCGAATAATAATGTGTGGCGACTGGTTTTCTATGTGTAGATAAAATGCTTCTTTTAGTTTGGGCAGCATATATTCTGTTATTTTTTTAATACTGAAGTTAGTGCGGCACTCTAATGTGGTTAATAGATTAACGATCTCGTTTTCTTGAATTTTCAAAACCTTCCTCCTAGCACTCATTGTCATTAAAACCTGCGCCTATATCTATTTAGATCAGCATAGCTGCACTGGTTAGGTAAGGCTATAGACACAAATTACGTGAAGATTCATGAGGCAGCAAGCTTTACCTTGCTCACGTAGTTTTACAGCCTTCGAGCTTTATGGCGTTAGGACTTTGTTAGCGTTAATTAAAACTTCAAAATCACTGTCATTAAATTGTCACAAAGCTGTAATGAACTTGTAATGAGATGGGCTGATAATCACCACATAATCATAAAGAAGGGAATTAAAAATGAAAAAATTAGTATTAAACACGGTCGCATTAACATTTACAGCTTCATTACTGGTATCAACGGTTGCAACGGCTGCAAGTCGAGATGTGATCAGCGTTGTTGGTTCTTCAACTGTTTATCCTTTTTCAACCGTAGTGGCAGAACGTTTTGGGAAAAAGACACAATTTAACACCCCTAAAATAGAGTCAACGGGTACTGGTGGCGGCATGAAATTATTCTGCGCCGGCAATGGTATAGATACTCCTGATATGTCCAACGCATCACGTCGCATGAAAAAAAGTGAATTTGAAATGTGCGTTAAAAATGGCGTAACCGAAATCACTGAAGTACTGATTGGTTATGACGGGATTGTTATTGCCAACTCTAATGCTGCACCGCAAATGAAACTAAGCCGTAAAGATTTATTTTTAGCACTAGCCGATAAAGTGCCGGCACTTGATGGTAGCGAAACATTAATAGATAACCCTTATTATACATGGAAAGATGTTAACCCAAGTCTACCCGCAACTAAAATTGAAGTACTTGGACCACCTCCTACATCAGGAACGCGAGATGCCTTTGTTGAATTAGTCATGGAAGGGGGCTGTACGCAGTACCCGTGGATTAAAGCTATCAAGAAAACAGATAAAAGTGCCTACAAAACTATTTGTCACTCTGTTCGTGAAGATCATGTTTATATCGAAGCCGGAGAAAATGACAATTTAATTATTCAAAAGATAAATGCTAATCCTGATGCAATGGGTATATTCGGCTTTAGTTTCCTTGATCAAAATATAGATAAAATTCAAGGTTCATTTATCGACGGTACTGCACCTTCATTCGAAGCGATTGCCGACGGTAGTTACCCTGTTTCACGTCCACTTTTCTTCTACGTGAAAAACTCCCATGTTGATAAAGTACCGGGCATTACCGAATATTTAGCTGAATTTACCAGCGAATCAGCAATGGGGCAAATGGGCTATTTAACAGATAGAGGCTTAATACCACTAGGTTCTGAGAAGTTTACTGAAGTCTCAGCGGATGTAAAATCCTATAAAACCCTACAACTATAATGTCAGTCTGCATTATTACCTGATAATACTTGAATTAAGGTAGCCCAATTACGGTCTACCTTTTCACTTTAAAGGCCATTGTATGACCTCAACAGCTTTAATTTTAATCATAACGCTACTCACACTCGGAAGTTATTGGTACGGAATGCAACGTTCGATTAAGGTTGCCGGTGGCGTTAGTCAGATTAAAAACATGCACTCTTTGCCGCAGCAATTTGGTTTGCTGACTGCATTTTGCTGCGGTTTACCCGCGTTATTTCTGCTCTTATTGTGGGTGATAGTTGAACCTATAATTATCCAATCACTATTGGTTAACTCGCTTGACGTACAGGTACAGGCATTATCCAGCGCAGATTTGAGTTTATATCTTAATGATATTCGTATTATGGCAGGTTCAACCCTAAGCGAGTTATCAAATGATGGTGTAAAACAGCAGGCTGCACTGTATCTGCAGCTGTTAAAAGACAAAGCGAGTATTTTAAAAGCTGGACTAATATTAATTACCGCGCTCGCCAGCGTGATGTTAATTGCCAGCCGCTTTAAGTTAAGCTTTTCTGCTCGAGCGTTATCCGAGAATGTCACTAAATTGTTGTTTTTAAGTTGCTCAGTTGTGGCTATTTTTACCACCTTAGGCATTTTGATGTCGGTGTTGTTTGAATCACTGCAATTTTTTAAATCGGTATCATCCTTGGATTTTTTATTCGGCACCACCTGGAGTCCGCAAATAGCGATGCGTAGCGACCAGGTTGGATCATCCGGTGCTTTTGGCGCCGTACCTTTATTTGCCGGTACTATGCTGATCTCCTTTATTGCGATGATGATTGCAGCGCCGGTTGGACTGTTGACTGCGATTTATTTATCTCAATATGCAAGTCCCACTTTACGCACCGTCGCTAAACCTATGCTGGAAATACTGGCAGGGATCCCGACGGTCGTTTATGGTTTTTTTGCGGCACTGACGGTTGCCCCGTTTATCCGTGATACGGGTGAAATACTGGGGTTAAATGTAGCTTCAGAAAGTGCGCTAGCCGCAGGCATTGTGATGGGCGTTATGATTATTCCCTTTGTATCTTCTCTTTCTGACGATGCGCTTAATGCCGTACCCAAGGCCTTAAAAGAAGGCTCTCTCGCAATGGGGGCAACTGAGTCTGAGACCATTAAAAAAGTATTATTACCTGCGGCTTTGCCGGGCATTATTGGTGCCATGCTGCTGGCGGTTTCGCGGGCGATTGGTGAAACTATGATTGTGGTCATGGCCGCGGGTATGGCTGCAAATTTAACCGCTAATCCGCTGGCTGCGGTGACCACGGTAACGGTACAAATTGTGACCTTATTAACGGGCGATCAGGAATTTGACAGTCCTAAAACATTAGCTGCATTTGCCCTAGGTTTAATGCTGTTTGTGACAACACTATTACTTAACGTGATTGCCTTAAAAGTGGTCAGAAAATATCGAGAAAAATATGACTAATCAGCTGCAACCAGGCAAAGAGCCCCTAAATATCAATGATACATCCATGCACAGCAATACCGATAGAATTAAACAGAGCCTGAAAAAACGTAATCGTAAAGAAAAACGCTTTCGTCTATTAGGAAGACTTGCGATCAGTTTTGGTTTTATGATGGTGGTGATCCTGTTTGCTGATATCGGCACTAAGGCCTACCCGGCTTTTTTCCAGCATTGGATAAAAGTGGATATTGAATTTAATCGCCAATGGCTAAATATTGAAGCCTCGGATCAATCAGAGCAGGCATTGAAGCAGGCAAACTATTCAACAACCGTAAAAAAATCGCTTTATCAAATGTTCCCCTCGATCACCGCGCGCGGCGATAAACGTGATTTAGTGAAGTTACTGAGTTACAGCGCCGAGTTCAAAATTGAGGACCTGGTCACTGCAAACCCTGATTTATTAGGGCAAACAGTCACCCTGTGGATGCTTGCTGACGATGATGTTGATAGCTATTTTAAAAGTGAATTCACTGCGGGTAAAAGCAGCGGCCGTATTAACAGCAAACAGGCTATGTGGTTAAATCAATTATTCGAATCGGGCGCGGTTGAAAAACGTTTTAATACACTTTTCTTTACCAACAGTGATTCCCGCGAACCTGAATTAGCCGGAATAAGAGGTGCGCTTAGCGGCACTATCTTAACCATGATAATTGTACTGCTGATTTCTTTTCCCATTGGCGTTTCTGCCGCATTATATCTGGAAGAGTTTGCACCTAAAAACCGCTGGACAGATATTATCGAGGTTAATATCAACAAC
>JBLHWW010000180.1:0-5919 GCA_047629075.1 Psychromonas sp.
AGCTTTCAGGCGGTCAGCAACAACGTGTCGCGATTGCTCGCTGCTTATGTATTAACCCTGAAATCATGCTCTTTGATGAACCCACTTCAGCACTCGATCCTGAAATGGTATCGGAAGTACTGGATGTGATGGTTGAACTGGCCGATGAAGGGATCACGATGATTTGTGTAACCCATGAAATGGGCTTTGCTAAAAAAGTGGCAGACCGAGTGATTTTTATGGATGCGGGACAAATTATCGAAGAGAATGAACCCCATGAGTTCTTTGATAATCCGCAATCGGATCGTTTAAAGCTCTTTTTAGATCAGATTCTATCGCATTAAAAAATACTGGCCAATACTGAAAAAGCATGTTTTAAACATGCTTTTTTTATGCCACTGATAACGTTTGATAGCGACAATAATGATCGTGCTTTGATCATTATTGTCATAGTTTAAAAATTTTGGGCTACTATCAAATTCACTCATTTTAATCGTATAAATGAATGGGACATCATCAGATATATTATGATTTTTGAGTGGTTAATGATGTTCTGCTGATACACCAAATATCTATTCGTTGTGCCCCTGCTTCTAATAGCGTGTGGCACAAACTATTTACGGTCGCACCAGTGGTGACAACATCATCGATAATGACAATATAAGCACCTGTTATTTCCTGCTGCCTCGATAGGCTGATAGAAAAAGCCCCGTTTAAATTTTTCTTTCTGTTATATAATGTAAGCCCTTCCTGCGGTATTGTGCTTATGTGGCGCTCGACCCCTTCTAATAACAGTGGTGTTTTTAATCGTTTTGCGATCACCTTCGCGATGATCGTTGCTTGATTAAAACCGCGAGTACGCTGTTTTTTTGTGTGTAACGGCACGGGTAACAAATAATCGACTGCGCTTATCTGCTGCGCGGATAAATTAAGCATAATCGATTCCGTGAGTAATTCGCCCAATAGCTCTCCGTAAAGCAACTGTTTTGTATATTTTAATTTTTTAACCATCTGAGAATAGGGCGGTTGGTAATTTCCAAGGGCGTGTAATTGTTCAAATAAGTGTGCTTTTTTTAAACAATCCCCACAAAAGGGTAAAGAGATATTCAATGCTAATCCGCAGCGTTGACAGCAGTTTCTCGGTTCGAGTAGTGCCCTTTTGCAATGTTCACAGATCAGCTTGTCATGGCTTGACAATTCGCACATTAAACACTGGGCAGGTAAGCATTGTGCGATCAATTGTTTGAATTTTTGTTTAATAAAGGTAGCAACTGTTTGCATCGGTGTTTATTCCATTAAAAGAGAGAGACTGTGATTATAGAACAAAGTGTATATTGCCGTGTGCTGGGTGAAGGTCCCAATTTGATATTATTACATGGCTGGGGGGTCAGCTCTGCTGTTTGGAACCCGGTGCTTGAAGGATTATCTGCTCATTTTCGAGTGCATTTAATTGATCTTCCCGGATTTGGAAACAGTGACAAATTAGCTGAATATTCTCTGGATACAATAGTCGAGCGTATTATAGAAAGTGTACCGGAGCAGTCTATCTGGTGTGGTTGGTCGCTGGGTGGTTTAATAGCGAGTCATGCCAGTTACTTATACCCCAATAAAATTGCTAAATTAATTCAAGTTTGTACTTCGCCAAAATTTGTTGGCGACGAGCTTTGGCCGGGTATTGAGACTATTGTGTTTGAAAACTTCAAATTAGGGCTGCTGAAAAATGCTAATAAAACATTGGTACGCTTTATCGGCATTCAAGCAATGGGGTGTCAAAGTGCACGTAAAGACACGCTTATATTAAAGAAACTTTTAACGGGTACAAAGCAGGCCTCTTTGAGGGCTTTAAGCGAAGGCTTGGATCTTCTCAGTGAGAGTGATTTGCGGATGGAATTTGCTCAGATTAGGCTCCCCTGTTTATCCATTTTTGGACAGTTTGACAGTTTAGTTCCTATCGGAACAAGTGTTGCGATGCAGCAATTACTGCCAGATTCCCTGCAAAAAATATTTATGTACTCATCGCACGCGCCATTTGTTAGTGAACCTGAGGAATTCATTGATAATATTATTAGTTTCTCGCGAATCAAAAATTAATTCTTATGCCTGCTTATTACAGTGCAATATCTTTATGAAACTTGGTATAAATTATGAAGAGGGAGTCTGTTTATATCAGCAGAAAGTAAAAAGAGGTTGTTATCTTTAAAGGATGAAAATTGATTGAAAGCCAGCATGGGTAAAATCACACTGTCATTCAATCAATCAGATATTAGTAATGTCCCAAGCAACAGCTATCAGCTTGCGTGAGTTTACTTTTATTACTGTTGCATTACTGCTGAACGGATTCTTTTTCTTCGTGATCGACTTCACTACTGCTGTCCGCTGAGTGAGTATGACCGTGAGCTAATTCTGCTTCGCTTGCCGCACGAACCGCTACAACTTCACCTACAAATCGTAAAGCCATACCAGCGAGAGGATGATTTGCATCAATACTTACATTTTCTTCACCCACTTCGGTGACTTCAACGGAGCGTGGTCCCTGGTCTGTTTCAGCTTGGAATGACATACCTACTTCAATTTCATCAACACCTTCGAATAAAGAACGTGGTACTTGTTGTACTAATTCGTCCTGAAAAAGACCATATGCATCTTTAGCTTCTAATTCAACGTCAAATTTATCACCAAGCTGTTTGCCTTCTAATTCAGCTTCTAGGCCTGGTACCAAATAATGTGAACCTTGAATGAATTCAAGTGGAGCACCATTTTCAGTGCTGTCTAACGCGTTGCCATCTACTTCTGAAACGCCGAAGTGGATTGAAACCACCGAGTCATTTGTAATTTTCATATTATTTCTCATTATTTAAGTTTTATTCAATTTCATTCGGATCAAACACCCCTATAATTTGCTCAAATTGGCGTGTTGCCGATGTTGCTTGCTTAGGCGTTTGCGATTGTGTGTGACCACAAGATACACACCTTAGAGTTTCAACTGCATTTTCCAGTGTCAGAGCGATACTGTCAAGCTCATTGCATTTTGGACAGGTTGCGCCCGCGATAAAACGTTTTTTGTTTTTTGTTAATGCCATTTTTTTAATAATCTATTTAATCCATCATTATCCTATGGTAACGAAATTGTATTTGATTACCAACTGCTATGGCTCAACTTTGCAAAGTCCGTTATTATTACCCTCATTTTCGCTTCTATAACATTGAGAAGATCTATTTATGATTGTGGCTAGTAATATTGAATTAATTCGCGGCGGTAAACCTTTACTTGTAAATGCCAGTGCAACAATCAACCCACATCAGAAAGTGGGATTAGTCGGGGCTAATGGCTGTGGGAAATCAAGTTTTTTTGCACTCTTAAAGCAAGAAGCACAGATAGATAATGGTGAGTTGAGTATTCCACAGCATTGGCGTATGGCAAGTGTCGCTCAAGAAACCCCCGCGCTGGATATGAATGCGCTGCAGTACGTCATTGATGGGGACCATGATTTCAGATTGTTGCAGCATCAACTTAAAGAGGCTGAAGCCGCTAATAACGGCAATAAAATAGCTGAACTGCATGGTAAACTCGACCATGCGGGGAGTTATACTATTGAATCCCGTGCTGCTGAGCTACTCGCCGGTTTAGGGTTTCCAGAGCCGGATCAAAGTCGCTCCGTAAGTGACTTTTCGGGTGGCTGGCGTATGCGCTTAAATTTAGCGCAAGCTTTACTTTGCCCTTCTGACTTATTATTACTTGATGAACCAACTAATCACCTTGATTTAGATGCGGTAATTTGGCTGGAAAAATGGTTACGCCAATATGCAGGCACATTAATTCTAATATCCCATGATCGTGACTTTATTGATACTATCGTTGATAAAATCATCCATATAGAACAGCAGCAACTTCATGAATATACAGGTAACTACAGCAGCTTCGAACGTCAACGCGCTGAAAAGCTAGCACAGCAGCAATCCTCTTTTGAAAAGCAGCAAACGCAAATGAGTCATATGCAAGATTATATTGACCGTTTTCGTTATAAAGCCAGCAAAGCGAAACAAGCACAAAGCCGTATTAAAGCATTGGAAAAAATGGAGCAATTATTACCCGCGCATTTGGATAATCAATTTAGTTTTTCCTTCAGAAAACCCGATTCCTTGCCGATGCCGTTATTAACCTTAGAAAAAGTGAGTGCCGGTTATGACGATCTATTGATTCTTGACAAAATTAAATTAAATCTTGCGCCCGGCAGTCGAATCGGTTTATTGGGTCGCAATGGTGCAGGAAAATCAACACTTATTAAACTAATATCAAACCAAATTAAACCTACTTCGGGTAAATTGGAGATTAATCCAAAGGCTAAAATCGGTTACTTCGCCCAGCATCAATTAGAGCTTTTATCTCTGGATGAAACACCAATGCAACACCTTGCCCGGTTTGCCGCCGATGAAAAAGAAGTAACATTACGAAACTTTTTGGGTACTTTTGGTTTTCAAGGGGATAAGGCGTTAGATAAAGTCAGGCCATTTTCGGGGGGAGAAAAAGCGCGTTTAGTGTTGGCCCTATTAGTGTGGCAAAAACCCAATCTGTTATTACTTGATGAACCGACTAACCACCTTGATTTGGAAATGCGCCATGCACTAACTATGGCACTACAAGAGTTTGAAGGTGCAATGGTGATAGTCTCGCATGACCGTCATTTGTTACGCACCACAACCGATGATTTATATTTAGTGCATGATCATAAAGTAGAGCCTTTTGTGGGTGACCTTGATGATTACCATAAATGGTTGTCGGAACAACAACGTATTGAAAAACAACCAGTTCAAGACATTGAAAGTGTTAACTCATCGACTGTTAACCGTAAAGAACAAAAGCATTTAGAAGCTGAATTTCGTAAAAAATTAACACCCTATAAAAAGCAGCTCAACAGTTCAGAAAAGTTAATGGAAAAATTGAGTCAACAATTAGAAGAAATAGAAAAGCAACTGGCAGATCCTGAGCTATATGAGCACGCACAAAAGGCACGCCTAACCGAATTGTTAAAGCAGCAGGGCGAGTTAAAAGAGTCACTCGAAGAAGCGGAAATGGCTTGGATGGATGCACAGGAAAAAATTGAATTAATGGAAGCTGAATTTGAAGAGGTCGTTTAATTACTTGAATTTTAAATTTGTCTTGTTCATAATCATTTGCACATCAACGACATATATAAAGGAAATAACATGAGTTTTGAAAGCAATGAATACTTTGATGGTAATGTGAAATCAATTGCATTCCAAAGCGCAACATTACCTGGAACACTTGGCGTAATGAATATCGGTGAATACACTTTTGATACCAATGCTTACGAGTTTATGACAGTTGTAAACGGTGCTCTGACGGTTAAACTACCTGGTGCAACGGACTGGAAAACATTTAACGCTGGTGAAACATTTGAAGTTGAAGCGAATGTGAGCTTTGATGTTAAAGTAAAAGTACAAACTGCGTACCTTTGTCTTTATAAATAATAGTCTCGACAAAGAGTAATGAACAAAAAAAAGGAGCTTAGCTCCTTTTTTTATGCCTGTAATATAGAAAAGTAGACTTTTTTGAATCAAAACAGAATGTGTAAAGAGATAATTTATGCTTAACAGTTAAAAAATCAGCACTCTTTAGCTGATAAATGAGCATATTGATTGTTAAATAATCGTTCGCACCTTTTATTGAAATAATAGTCAATAAAGCCCTTGCCAAGGTTCATAAAATCCCTATAATGCGCCCCACGGAAACGGGAAAGACGCAAGTCAAACCGGTTACTTAGAACGACAGAGATTAAGTTTTTAATAACGTATCACGTTGATTAAAAACATTAAAAATAGTCATTGACATCGTTTGCAGGTAGCGTAATATATGCACCTCGCCGAAAGGCACGCTCTTTAACAATTTAATCAAACAATCTGTGTGGACACTTATTGTTG
>JBLHWW010000181.1:0-5850 GCA_047629075.1 Psychromonas sp.
TCAGCTGAGCAGTCTGGCTCATATTGCTGCCGAGCGAAAATCTTAAAAAGCTTCAGCTGAGCAGTCTGGCTCATATTGCTGCCGAGCGAAAATCTTAAAAAGCTTCAGCTGAGCACTCAAACAGGCACTGATCAGCCTTGCTCATATTGCCGCGAGAGAAAATCTTAAAAAGCTTCAGCTGAGCACTCAAACACGCACTGATCAGCCTTGCTCATATTGCCGCCGAGAGAAAATCTAAAAAAAACCTTTAACAGCGTACGGCTAAAGGTCTTTACTTTACTCCCTGTGGAACTCTAGATTAATAATAATTAATCAGCAATACTCGGCATTCATAGGGTTTTAATTTTCCAGTTCGGGTTGGCTGAAGGGTTGATAATTCAGGATCATTTCTGATAATATATTTACTTTTATGAAGCTCCAGATGGGCTGGCAATTGATATTCAAGTGCCTCCTCGTAATAATTATTGATACAGATAAGCGTTTGCTCGTTGCTGCGCCGTTGATAACAAAACAGTTGTGAATGTTCGGGCATCAGGTCGGTATAATCCCCAGTTGTTATCACCTTCACTTCTTTTCGTAGTGCGATTAAGCGCTGGTAATAATAAAAAACCGAATTTTGATCGCTAAGCGCCTGCTCGACATTAATCTGCTGGTAATTTTTTGCCACATCAAGCCAGGGCATTCCTTTGCTAAAATCGGCATGCGGCTCACTGTTTCACTGAATGGGCGTGCGCAAATTATCTCGCGATTTCTGAGCAAGAATAGCCAGCACCTGCTGCTCACTTTTTCCCTGATGATTAAGTATAATATCGTACATATTAAGACTTTCAAGATCGCGGTATTGTCCAACTTAGGTATAACCCGGGTTAGTCATTGCAATCTCTTCACCCTGATAAATATAAGGTGTGCCCTACATCATATGCAGTGAAGTTGCCAGCATTTTGGCAGATTCAATACGATATTGCTGATCATTACCTAAACGGCTAACTATCCACGGCTGACCATGATTACACCAAAATAGTGCAGACCACCCTTCCCCGAACATGCGCTGCTGCCAATGGTTAAAAATAGTTTTCAGTTATATAAAATCAAAGGGTGCCTGCGTCCATTTCTCACCTTTTACATAATCGACTTTTAAATGGTGAAAATTGAACACCATAGATAACTCTTTACCATCAGGGGCAGAATATTGCTGGCACTGTTCGAGTGAAGTAGAAGACATCTAGCCGACCGTGACTGAGCCATATTGATTAAACACTGCATCACTTAGCTCACACAGGTATTGATGCACGGGCGATCCATCGGTGTAGAAACAGCGCCCGTCGCCCTGATAATCGTTCTGATAATCCTGCTGTTTAGAGATTAAGTTAATCACATCAAGACGAAAACCATCAACTCATTTTGTAGCCAAAAAGTCGATTATATTTTTGACTTGATCACGAACTTTAGGATTTTCACAGTTTAAATCAGCCTGTTCTTTGGCAAAAAGGTGCAGGTAGTATTGGTTAGTCTTTTCATCTAGCTGCCACGCATTGCCACCAAATTTTGACTCCCAATTATTTGGCGCCTGACCATTAACAGGATCTCTCCAGATATAATAATCCCGATATTCACTGTCATTATTACCCAAAACTGATTAGAACCATTGATAATCCATTAAAGTATGATTAACCACAATATCCAGAATAATGTGGATAGCTTTTTGATCTGCCATTTCCCAAAGCGGCTCAAAATCAGCGATACAACCGAAATCAGGATTAACAGTGTAATAATCAGAAATATCATAACCATTATCAATCATTGGAAATGCATAAATAGGGGTAAGCCAAATGGCATCAATACCCAAGGTTTTAAGATAATCCAGTTTAGAGATTATCCCCTTAAGATCCCCCGTCCCTTTATTGCCGCTGTCACAAAAACTTTGAGGATAAATCTGATAAACCGTCGCCGTACGCCACCATTCTCTTTCTATATTATTGATATCTATTAACTCTTAGATCTCTTTAATTGAGAACACCGTGGCTAAGCTCAACGGTTAATATTTTTTTTTAGCAGTCTCTTAATTAGTGGCTAATGCAGCTTCAGCCTGATCTTCAATTACCTCATCTTCGTCAAGATGCCCTTTTTTCTCTGCACGTTTGTAAAGTAGCAGTGTTAAAGCAATGGGCACGGCACATTGCCAGTGCATAAAAACCCCAGTACTGCGGCTGAATGAATAGAATACCCGGTAATCCACCGACACCAATTCCATTTCCAGCAAGTGTCAGTTGACGCACAGTTTCACCGTTACTGGCGGTCAAATCAGGTTCAATATAATCAATCCCGACTAATGGCCAGCGATTTAATACTTTTGCCCCTATAAAATCAATTAGATTATCGCCGAATAAGTCGCCCGGCTTTTTTGGCAGCCCTCTTTTACCAGATACTCAGGAGACGCCAGCATATACAGAAAACTTTTTCCTAACGGGCGGACATATACGCTTAATTTACCAATGCGAATCGCCAGATTGGTTTTTTCTCCAATAGATCTACAACACCTTCATTAGAGGTAAGTTCCAGTTGCATATCAGGGAAGGCTTTTTTAAACGCTGAATAAGAGGTACAAGTCGATGAAATACAGAGGGGATTGCCGCATCAATGCACAATCTGTCCGCAGGTAATTCTCCACGGGAAATAAGCGACTCTTCAGCCTTGTTAATATGCAGCAAACCCGCTCGAACGGACTCCACAAACTGCTGCCCTTCATTCATAAGCCCGATCCGTCTTGTGGTGCGGTTTAAAATAGTGGCAGCCAGCTTTTTTTCAACCTTGCTTACGGCGTGAGACACTCTGGCGAGTTGAACCTCCAAGCTATCAGCCGCAGCTGAAAAAGAAGAAAAAATAATACCCTAGCATTACTCGCATTAACGCTCAGCGCCTCTGCCATCGGAACGACCGAATTTATCATTGTTGGGTTAATCCCCACTATGGCGCAATATTTAAGTGCCTCACTGCCTGCAGCCGGGCTGTTAGTCAGTTTGTATGCAGCGGATTTTCCATCGGAGCACCTGTTTTAAGCGCACTAACGGGAAGCTGGAACCGCAAGCATGTATTGCTTGGTGTGATGGTGCTTTTGTCGCGAGCAACATACTCGCATGGCAAGCGCCAAGGTATGAAAGGCTGATCACAACCCATATCCTGACGGGTTTAGTCTCGAAAGATAAGGCGGCGAGTGCGATTGCCATTATGTTTATGGGATTAACCATCGCGCTGGGAACCTATATCGGCCAAACATTCGGCTGGCAGACACCTTTTTAGCGGTGGCATTACTTAGCTTAATTGCATTTATCGGCAGCGCACTGTTAGTAGCTAATAACTTAAAGCAGGCACCGGTGACTAAGATATCAGCACAATTTAAAATACTCTCGAAGCCACGTTTATTATTGGTATACGCAATTACAGCGATTGGTTAAGGCGGATCCTTTATTGCATTTACCTACTTAGCCCCTATTCTGGAACAGATTTCTGGTTTTGATTCAAGCGCTATCGGTCTGATTATGCTGGTTTATGGGGCATCGGTTGCGGTAGGTAATATCTGGGCCGGGAAAATGGCTGATAAAAGGGGGACAATTAAAGCGCTAACCATTGTTTTTACAGGCCTTGCCGCGGTGCTGCTGGTGTTCAACTTTACCGCGGTTAACCCCATTGCGGCGGTAGCCACTATCTTAGTTTGGGGCGCATTTGCCTTCGGTAATGTGCCCCGTCTGCAGATTTATGTCGTAAAGCTTGCTGAAACACACACACCCGATGCGGCTGATGTGGCCTCCGGCGTTAATATCGCAGCCTTTAACGTCGGTATTGCACTGGGTGCCTTGGGAGGCGGTTTAATAGTTGCACAAGCAGGGCTTATGAACACACCCTAGATTGGCCCCGGGGGGTGTTGCTATTTGCGCTACTGTTAACTGGCTTTAGCGGCGCATTAGACAAGCAAACCGTTAATATAAAAGCGGCTTAAGCAAGCAGAAAGGCGATCTTCGAAAAAAGATCGCCTTTCTTTTAGGGCACAAAAATACAGTTAAAACAGCAAATCAGTTAAACAAGCTATCTCTGTTATGGGCTGCTGACCAGTCCTGCCGGTGCCCTAAAGATACAATGCCGTAGGGATTAATCGCTAAATGGCTGGCATAATAATGACGTTTAATATGTGCCATATTGACCGTATCAGCTATATTAGGCATTTGATACAGCTCCAACATGTAGTTGTATAAGTGGGTAAACTCTTTGATTAAATTCAAGTTACATTTAAAGTGAGTATGATAAACAGCGTCAAAACGCACTAATGTTGGCCACAAGCGCCAATCGGCTTCAGTAAGTTCATTGCCGGTTAAATAACGTTGTGTGGCGAGCTTGTTATCAAGTTGCTGTAACGCTGAAAATAAATCTTTGGCATTATTGTCATAGGCTTTCTGGTTAGTGGCAAAACCGGTTTTATAAACACCATTATTGATATTGTGATAAACCAGCTCATTGACCTGATCAATTTGACCTCGCAAATGCTCAGGATAAAAATCTAACTCATTAGCGGTAATCTGGTTAAAAGCGGAATTGAACATGCGAATAATTTCCGATGACTCATTATTGACAATCACTTTTTGTTGTTTGTCCCACAATAAAGGCACACTAATAACACCCGTATAATCGGGCGCTTGTGCAAAATATTTTTCAGACAAATATTCGCCACCATATAAATCGTCACCGGTTGTGCCATATAATTCTTGTGATGCTTTATCATGTTTAAAAGACCAGCCGTTTTCAAACATCTCTGGATGAACCACACTAACGGTGATAGCCTCTTCAAGCCCCTTAAGCTGTCTAAAAATCAAGGCGCGATGAGCCCAGGGACAAGCCAGAGAGACGTACAAATGATAACGACCAACTTCAGCCTGGAATCCACCACAACCCGTTATACCGGCACTGCCGTCGGGGGTGATCCAATTTCTAAATTGTGAATCTTTACGGCGATATTCGCCCTTATCGATACTGCTGTTCCAACTGGATTTTACTGGTTCCATTTTAGGTACCTCTTTATCATGTACAGATAAAATATTAAGCGTGTTAAATGATGCTGGCAGCTTGTGCAAATGTAAGCCGTGGTCCGCGCGGATAATTACCAGTGCTATCACCATAACCAAGGTTAATTAAAAAGTTAGATTTATAGCGCCCCTCAGGGAAAAATTCCATATCGACAGCATCATTATCAAAACCGCTCATTGGACCACAATCTAAACCTAACATTCTCGCTGCAATAATTAAGTAAGCACCTTGCATGCTGCTATTTCTATTCGCCGTTGCCTGGCTAAAAGCGGCATTGCTCGCAAACATCTCTTTGGCATTCGGCATTGCAGGGAATTGCGTCGGCAGGTTATTATAAAACTGGGTATCAGCGGCAATAATAACAGTGACCGGAGCCGCCAATGTTTTTTCCTGATTCCCCGCCATCAGCGTTGCATTTAAACGTTGCTTAGCCTTCGAGCTTTTAACAAAAACAAAATGTCCGGGCTGGCTGTTCATCGATGTTGGCGCCCATTTCATCAACTCGTATAGCTGCACAAGTATCTCATCGGTAATGACTTCTGGAGTGAATTTATTAAAAGTACGAGCATTGAGAAAGGTTTTTTCTAGCGCTGTGCTGGTTAATGATTTAGACATTATAATTTCCTATAAAGTGAAGAATTGATCGACAATATGCTAGGGTCTGTTGACCTTTCGTGTGCGTTTTTGCAGCAAATTGTGCGCATTTCATACAATACCGAGCGTAGGCCCTGTAGTTATTCTACATAAGCAGGCGATAACGTAGTCGATCGCATGCAC
>JBLHWW010000182.1:0-5817 GCA_047629075.1 Psychromonas sp.
AAATCAGTTTTTAAGTGCGCGGGTACCTTTTGTCGAAGTTAAGCTTTCGCAGTTGAGCAACGATTATTTAATAACTGTAATTAAGCAATTGGATTTGCTTGATTACCCGCAGGTTCAGGCTTGTGAAGATGGGGCATTGCAGTTAGTCAGTCATTTGCTTGGGCAGTTGTAGAAGATTATTTTGGTTTTTTTATTAATATCAGCCAGTTAAGAGGGAACTTAACTGGCTGATATTAAATATTTTCTTATAAATTAAACAAGCAGTTTGCTTAATTGTGGTCCTGCAGAAACAAGGGCTAGCCCTTCTGCTTTATCGGTATAACGGGCAAAGTTATTAATAAACAGATTTGATAATTCTTCTGCTTTTGTTTCCCACTCGGCAGTCGTTGCATATGTATCGCGCGGATCAAGAATGTCACTGCGAGCACCGGGTAAAGCTAATGGAACTTCCAGATTAAAGTATGGAATTGTTTTAGTCGGTGCGTCTTCAATTGATCCATCTAAGATAGAGTCAATAATGGCACGAGTATCTTTGATTGAGATACGCTTACCGCTGCCATTCCAACCTGTATTCACAAGGTATGCTTCTGCACCACTTTCTTCCATACGTTTAACTAACTGCTCGGCATATTGTGTTGGGTGTAGCAGTAAAAATGCAGCGCCAAAACAAGCAGAGAAGGTCGGTGTTGGCTCTGTAATACCACGCTCAGTACCCGCTAATTTTGCTGTGAAACCCGACAGGAAGTGATATTGCGCTTGCGCTTTAGTCAGTTTGGAAACTGGAGGTAAAACACCAAAAGCATCAGCAGTCAAGAAAATGACTTTTTTGGCATGGCCGCCTTTTGACACAGATTTTACAATATTTTCAATATGATAAATAGGGTATGAAACACGTCCATTTTCAGTTTTACTTGCATCATCATAATCGACAACACCATCAGCGCCAACAACCACATTTTCAAGTAAGGCATCGCGTCTAATAGCGTTAAAAATCTCAGGTTCAGCTTCTGCGCTTAAACGGACAGTTTTAGCGTAACAGCCACCTTCAAAGTTAAATACACCTTCATCATCCCAGCCATGTTCATCATCACCAATTAATTTACGTTTTGGATCCGTTGACAGAGTGGTTTTACCAGTACCCGATAAACCAAAGAAAATCGCCGTATCGCCAGCTTTACCCACATTTGCTGAACAATGCATAGATGCCATGCCGTTAAGGGGTAGCAGGTAGTTCATCACTGAAAACAAACCTTTCTTCATTTCACCGCCATACCAGGTGCCACCGATCAATTGAATTTTTTCTGTAAGATTAAAAGCAACAAAGTTTTCAGAGTTTAATCCCTGAGATTTCCACTTTTGATTGGTTGTTTTAGAGCCGTTCATTACAACAAAATCGGGTTCAAAATCTACAAGTTCTTCCTGCGTAGGGCGGATGAACATATTGGTTACAAAATGTGCCTGCCAGGCAACTTCCATAATGAAACGAACTTTTAAGCGGGAATTTTCATTTGCACCGCAAAAAGCGTCAACCACAAAAAGTTGTTTAGTGGAAAGATCTTTGGCTACGATTTCTTTTAAATAATCCCAAGTTCCCTGGTCGATCGCTTTATTATCATTTTTACCCTGATCACTCCACCAAACGGTGTCGCGAGTAGTATCATCTTTAACAATATATTTATCTTTTGGAGAACGACCGGTAAAAATCCCCGTATCAACTGCAACAGTGCCATTTGAAGTGACGGTACATTTTTCAAAACCTTCTAAATTTTCTGCTATCTCTTCTTCATAGAGTTTGTCATAACTCGGATTGTAGATAACTTCTGGAATGTCTGTGATACCGTATTTACTTAATGTTTCAGCAGAAAATGTGTTCGTCGTAGCCATGTTCAAATTCCCTCGGGTAGTGGTTATTTAATGGATCTTGCCTAACCATTAAATTGGATAAAATGAGACTTACAGGGTAAGGTATTAGAGGATGTATTTAGGAGATCTAGTTCAAATAATGAGAGGTTTTTGTTAAAAAAAGGACATTTACATGAATATAATGTAAATGCTCTTCGATTTCTGTGTTATTCAGCTGCTTTTCTGGTTTAGAGTAGCTGTCCCTTGGGGGATTCTTAGTGTTGCACGCCATGTTCATCATTTAACAATATCTGTAAATCATCTCTCTCAAAGTGATAATTACTGGCGCAGTATTCACAGTGCATATCAATACTGCCCTGTTCATTTAACATTTCAAGGATCTCGTCTGCTGTGATTGAAGCTAGCGATGTTAAACAGCGTTCTTCTGAGCAGCTACATTGGAAACAGATTGGTTGAACTTCAAATAAACGCACTTTTTCTTGATGATATAAACGATACAGTAATTCATCGTTTGCTAAGGTATAGAGCTCTTCCTCTTTCACCGTAGAAGCTAATGCGGAAACATGCTGAAAATCCGCTTCATGGTTCTCATCAACAGCAGGTAAAGTTTGTAATAATAAACCTGCTGCTTGTGCTGTGTTTTTCACACTGGCGTGTAAAATGATACGCGTTGCTAATTGCTCCGATTTAATAAAATAATCTTCTAAACACTCACTTAACGAATCTTTCTCTAAAGCCACAATTCCTTGATAACGCTCCCCCTTTTCAGGTGAGATAGTAATCATTAAGTGTCCTTTACCAACCAGTTGTTTAAAAGACAAACCCGCAGTGTCGCCGCTAACATTCGCGGTACCACGGACTTCGAGATTTTGATTGGCATTTATGACCGCCGTATTTAACGGTCCGTCACCCTGTAACTGCACAGTAATTTTACCAGCAAATTTTAATGTTGCCGTTATTAAGCTGGTCGCAATTAACAACTCACCAACAAGATTAGCGACTTCAGTACTATAATCATGTTTTTTAATGATGTCGTTAAAACTATTATGGGCTCGGGCTATTTCACCCCGAATTTGGTAGGCATCAAAAATAAAACGTTGTAGTTGGTCATTCATGATCTTTTTACTCTCTGTTAAAGTCGTTTTTTGTGAGTCTTAATAAGTTTATATTAATGAAGGCTCTCCGCACTTAGGCTGTGTGCTTCGCATCCACAAATTGGCGGGTAATATTAATCGAAATTAGCGGTGTTACGCTGCACTTTTGCTTGGATTAACTCTCTACGTTGTTTTTTATTGGGTTTTTTGTCGGGATGCGGTGCATTTTGTAAACTTAGTTTACGTAAGGTTTGGTATTCTTCACGTTTTTTTATACTGTCGGCTGTTTCTTTATATAAGGTTTCGGCAATAGGTGCGCCACGGCGTTGCTCAGATAAAATCTCTACTGAAACGTGTTTAGTCACATCGCCCTGGCGGATTGATAATATTGCACCCAGTTCTACGATTTTACTCGCTTTAGCACGCTGTCCGTTAAAGCGTACTTTGCCGCCCTGAATCATCTCTCGCGCCGTACTGCGTGTTTTGTAAAAACGGGCTGCCCATAACCATTTATCTAAACGAATTTTTTTATCAGTCATTTTTGAACCTTTATTGATGAATCTTGAGTATAACAAATAAGTATTTTTCACCCTGTTTTTTTTGCCTATACTCAATAGATAAATCATAATCTGCTTATTGAATAATCACATTTAGTTTTTTTTGTCTACAATTTAGCATTTATATACTTGTCTGGCATATAAGGCTAACATACGAAGGATATGGGGTTGTAGTCATAACCCACGGGAATTGCTTTATTTAGGAGAGTCGGGCTGTTCTTTTAAATAAAAAAGTGATTAGGTACAACTATTCCTTTTATCTGCTCCCTCTTTAACCAAAAATTCTAAATAAAACAGGATGTTTTAGTGCCGTTACCCATTTTTTTACAAAAACTGCCAAACATAGTACTGCTTTTGTTAGCAGCTTTGTTAGCATATCAGCTTGCTTTGTTTAGCTGGTCGTTATTATCTGTCGAAAAACCTGCCGTGCAGTGGTCTATACCTGAAATAACCGGGTTAAATAGTGCTAATAACATCGATCGTGACAAGCTAAATGGCCTGTATCTTTTTGGGAAAAGTGCAGCTCCTGTTGCCAGGCCTAAAAAGAAATTGTTGCCTGAGACGATGAGTGCAACAAAACTGAATTTAACCTTGGCCGGGGTGGTTGCTGCTTCTGACCCATTATATTCTAGTGCAATTATTGGCAACAACGGAAAACAGGACAGTTATTTTATTAACTCTAAGATCGAAGGCACCAGTGCTTCCATTTATGAAATTTATGAGAATCATGTCGTTCTTGATGAAAATGGTATTTACCAGATATTAATGTTGGATGGACTCGAGACGGACAATGAGATCTCCCTGATAGAAACGCCAACTCAAGCGACCGCAACGCAAGAAATCGATTTAGACCGTAGTGAAATATTAAAAGATCCCAGTAAGTTAACCAACTACATTAATATTTCACCCGTGCGAGAGGGGAGTGAAATTAAAGGTTACCGCCTCACTCCTGGTCGAGATCCGGGCTTATTTGAACAGGCCGGTTTAGAAAGTGGAGATTTGGTCATCGAGTTAAATGGTGTTGATCTCACCAATATGGCCGAGTCGATGTCTTTAATGCAAGAGTTCCCAACGATGACCGAGATTAGCTTAACAGTTGATCGCGACGGTCAGTTATATGAGCTGTATTTCAGTATTCCATAGTTTCATCGATATGGATGATGATTGCAGTAAGCTATATTTTAGAGCGTAAATAGTTAATTTGCCGTGGCAGTAATAATTTGGAGTTTTAATAAAGATGAGTCTTTTCAGGATACAAAAAAAATTATCTAAGCGATTAATTTTCAGTTTGTTGGTTTTATTGATTTGCGCGATTAACGCAGGGCGTGTAGCTGCCACTGAATATTCGGCCAGTTTCAAAAATGCAGATATTAATGAGTTTATCAATATCGTTGGTAAAAATTTAAATAAAACCATTATATTAGATCCATCGGTGCGTGGCAGTATCAATGTACGCAGTTACGATTTGTTGAATGAAAAACAGTATTATCAGTTTTTCTTAAATGTGTTGGAGGTTTATGGTTTCGCTACTGTTGAAATGGACAATGGCATAGTCAAAGTGGTTAAAGCTAAGGATGCCAAAACCGCGGCTATTCCTGTTGTTGATGATGGTACAACCTATGCTGGTGACCAAATGGTGACCCGAGTAGTACCTGTTACTAACGTTTCTGTGCGTGAGTTAGCCCCTCTATTACGGCAATTAAATGATAATGCTGGCGGTGGTAATGTGGTGCATTATGACCCTTCTAACGTCCTAATGATCACCGGCCGAGCTGCTGTTGTTAATCGTTTGGTAGAGATTGTCCATCGGGTCGATAAAGCGGGTGACCAGGAAGTTGATATCATCAAACTTAAATATGCCAGCGCACTGGAGATGGTTAAAATAGTCAATGCGATTCAGCAATCGTCAAGTGGGACAAAAAATATCAGCTCATCTGTTTTAGAGCCTAAATTAGTGGCTGATGAACGTACTAACTCGGTTATTATCAGCGGCGAACCTAAATCGCGATCGCGGATTGTTAAGTTAATTAAATCATTAGATGCTGAACTGTTGAATGAGGGTAATACGCATGTTTTTTACCTTAAATATGCAAATGCCCAGAAAGTGGTTGATGTATTACAGGGGGTTAGCAAAAATATTGATAGCTCCCCAGGCGTTACAGCAACTCAATCGGACCTGAGTATTCAGGCGCATGAAGGGACTAATGCGATTGTTGTTTCAGCACAACCAGCTCTGATGTCATCATTAACCAGTATTATTCGTCAATTAGATATTCGCCGAGCGCAAGTTTTAGTTGAAGCAA
>JBLHWW010000183.1:0-5789 GCA_047629075.1 Psychromonas sp.
CTAAAGTCACCTCGATAGGTTCAGTTTTCCGGTGTCCAGCCTGGCTGCTCTTATTCCCCCTTTGGTGCAGCAGTACTTAATTAGCAACCAATGGTCTCTCTCAGATTTAACAGCCATTACTACAAACTAATCTGCCGGTTTATATGCAACATCGGGCTATCGTCATATCGAATTGCGCCAACGTTACATCCTTAAAGATCTTGATCTAATTCTATACCTTGCTACTGTCCTCGGATTTAAGTTTGTATTATATGTTCATAACCTGATTTGATCATTCTCTTCAATAGAAAGGGCTGGAATAATTATATTATGTGCACGGACTGATATAGGAGTCTTTACTCTGCATAGCGCTGCCCTCCGTGCTCGTACCTTTAAGTTTGTTACACAAAATTACCATGCACACTTCATTATAAAAATGAATAGGCTTATTTAAGTCCAAAAGCACTAGTGCTTAGTAAAGGTATTGGATGATACTCGTTTCGTCTTGATGAGATGGATAAATTATCAAAGATAGGCTGAAGAAACTCATTGATTGTGATTTTCGCTTACTTTGTCAGAACTGAGTAGTGAACAACCTTCCTATTGACTACTGTTATTGCGAATAATGTATTGGTTGTTATTTTGATCTGAAAATGATTTGGTTTTTGTCGATTTTACCTTCAATAAGTGATATTTATTTATAAATGCAGGCAATGATTTTCTGGTAGATCAGCTATAATTTAGTTGTCACAAGGCCCAATTAGCATTATTATTACCCTAATAACTGGCTGTTCTTACAATTTTTCGATTGAAGATGTTCACTTTTTCAATTAATCATTTTTGTTAATGATAAAAAGAACAAAAGTTTAAATAAATCAACCTTAACATAAAGGAAGATACCATGAAAAAAGATCAACAGGGGTTTACATTGACCACACTGTTAATCGTTACCGGTATTCTGCCAGCTATGGCGTTGCTGAGTTATAAAACTTACAAAGCTAAATTTTCAGACGTTTTTTTCGCCAGCAGTGCGATAAAATGTGCAGTCGAAGTTTGTTATGCACAAAAAGCGATGGTAGGGTTTTGTAATAGTCTGTCAGAGTTAGTTAGTGCAACTGATATTTATATTGAACTAAGGTCATGGGCTTCAATTATCACTGTAACTACTCTTGAAATTTCAACAGTTACCCAGAAAAAAGTGGAAATGGTCGCATTATTATTGTTTAGGATGGTATTTTTTCCCTTACGACCATTTGTTAATACTTAATGGCAATCAATAATATTAGTGGCCTGGCATCGAGCTTGGCCGCTCGCGGTTTACTCCCTCTGGATAAACTCGAGGATATTACCAGCGCGGCACTGCAGGAAAATAAATCTCTGGTAAGTTATCTGGTCGAACAAGGCTTTATCAACAGCCTGACGCTGGCAGAGTTCTTCGAAACGGAATATGGTCTTCCTTTATTAGATTCAACTACCCTTAATCTGGATGAAATACCGGAAAAATTTCTGAATCACAAGCTGATAGAAAAATATCATGCCCTGCCGGTTTATGTGCAGGATAAAACCCTGTATATCGCCATGTCCGACCCCACCAATATTGCGGCACTTGAAGATTTTGCCTTCAGTTTTTCCATCCATACCGATGCTCTGCTAGTAGAAGAAAAATACCTTACTAAAGCCATTGAAACCGTATTGGAAGATGATGTTACTTCTCTGGGGGATATGTCCAATATTGAGGATGTTGAGATTGATGATACTGATTCGCGTCTCGATGAGGCACAGAGTAAGGGCGCCGATGATGCGCCTATTGTTAAATATATTAACGGCGTTTTATTGGATGCGGTGCGTAAAGGAGCATCGGATCTGCACTTTGAACCCTATGAAAAAATCTATCGTATCCGCTTTCGTGTTGACGGTATTTTATATCAAGTGGCTACGCCGCCGGTGAATCTGGCCAACCGTTTTTCAGCGCGTCTTAAGGTTATGTCAAAACTGGATATTGCCGAACGTCGTTTGCCGCAGGACGGGCGTATTAAGCTTAAAATATCCAATAAACGCAGTGTGGATCTGCGCGTCAGTACTCTGCCTACCATGTGGGGCGAAAAGGTGGTGATGCGTATTCTGGACTCCTCGGGAGCCAAACTGAATATCGACGGTTTAGGCTACAATGAGAAGCAGAAAGAAAACTATCTTAATGCTCTGGCAAAACCTCAAGGAATGATTTTAATCACCGGCCCGACCGGTAGTGGTAAAACTGTTTCCCTGTATAGCGGATTAAATATTCTTAACACCGTGGAGCGTAATATCTCTACAGCAGAGGATCCGGTAGAAATTAATTTATCCGGTATTAACCAAGTGCAGATCAATGCCAAAGCGGGATTAACCTTTGCCTCTGCATTGCGCTCTTTTCTGCGTCAAGATCCCGATACTTTGATGGTCGGTGAAATTCGTGATTTAGAAACCGCTGAAATTGCGATCAAAGCCGCGCAAACCGGGCATATGGTTCTGTCTACCTTGCATACTAACTCCGCTGCGGAAACCTTAACGCGTTTACTGAATATGGGGGTACCCGCGTTTAATGTTGCCTCCTCGGTGTCACTGATTATCGCGCAGCGTTTAGCGCGGCGTTTATGCCCGAAGTGTAAAATAGAAGAGTTTTTTGAAACGGCAGAATTAAAAACCATCGGATTTTCAGAAACCCAGATAGCTGCAGGTATCACTCTCTATAAACCCGTCGGTTGCACAAAATGTACCGAGGGTTATAAAGGCCGGGTGGGTATTTACGAAGTGATGCAGATTAGCGAGGCGATTAGTCACCTTATTTTACACAACGGTAATGCTCCTGAGATTGCTAAACTGGCCGTAGATGAAGGAATGGAAACACTGCGTCAGTCGGCACTGCAGCAAGTGTTAAAGGGGATCACCAGTTTAACGGAAGTGACCCGTGTAACCTAAATTTAGTCAGTTGGTATTAATCATTCTTATCCTATGACGGTTTTCCCTTTATAAAGACCCCGCACAATTTCAAGAAACCAAGCTGTCATTCCCAAGATTTTTTTATTGGGAATTTCAATTCAACAGACTCAGGTAGAGCTAAACATTAATACGTACCACTATAGCTATTCTTTATATTTTAGGCTGGATTTAAACATGTGGTGCGACAAAGGTGACAATGCCTTTATACGAATAATATGTTATTATTTTCACTTTTAAAATTAGACTTTAAAGCTTATAAAAAACAAAAAATGCTGACCGATAGAATCATTAAGGAAGATTATTTATGGCTGTAAAAAAGAAAAATAAAGGACCAGTCATTGATACTTTTAAATGGAAAGGCCTTAATCGTAAGGGAGGTAAAGTATCAGGTGAGATGCAGGCTGAGAGTTCTGCCGAAGTTAAAGTTGAACTGCGCAAGCAGAAGATTAATGTCACTAAAATACAGAAGAAATCCAAAGCACTTTTCTCCTTTGGTGATAAAATAAAACCCATGGATATTGCGATTATTTCTCGTCAGATAGCAACCATGCTGGGAGCAGGTGTACCTTTAGTGCAGGGATTACAATTAATAGCCAAAAGCAGCGAAAAATCGGCAGCGCGAAAATTAATGAGCACAATTTCTCAAGAGGTAGCAACGGGCACGCCACTTTCCCAAACCCTGCGTGGTCATCATCTTTATTTTGATGATTTATACTGCGATCTTGTTTATGCTGGCGAGCAGTCAGGCGCATTAGATTCGATTTACGACCGTATTTCTATCTATAAAGAAAAAACTGAAATTTTAAAATCAAAAATTAAAAAAGCGATGTTTTATCCGGCAGCGGTAATGATTGTTGCCGGCCTGGTTACGCTGCTTTTACTGCTCTTTGTTATTCCGCAGTTTAAAGATATTTTTGAAGGTTTTGGCGCAGAGCTACCCGCTTTTACGCTGTTTGTACTGGGAATTTCCGATTTTGTACAGCATTACTGGTATATAATAATCGGAGCGATAATGGTTTCTATTTATCTGTTTAAAAAGGCCCATCGCCGCTCGCAGAAGATACGTGACAATACAGATAAATTTGTCCTTAAAATTCCGCTTATCAGTACCATTTTAGATAAAGCGGCGGTGGCACGTTTTGCAAGAACCCTTTCTACGACGTTTTCTGCGGGCATTCCCCTAGTGGATGGCTTAGTTTCTGCTGCGGGCGCTTCCGGAAATTATATTTATCGCCGTGCGATTCTCAATGTACGCGCGGAGGTGATTGCAGGCATGCAGATGCACATCGCCATGAAAACCACCACTGTTTTCCCCGATATGATAACCCAGATGGTGATGATCGGTGAAGAAGTAGGTAATTTGGATGGTATGTTAGGTAAGGTTGCTGATATTTATGAACAGCAGGTTGATGATTCTGTTGATGCCTTAACCAGTCTGTTAGAGCCGATGATCATGGTCGTTTTAGGGGTAGTAGTCGGCGGTTTAATTGTGGCTATGTATTTACCAATCTTCGCGTTAGGTGGCGTTGTTGGTTAATGTTGATCAGCGACAATTAAGTTGGAAACTCTAAACGTAAAAAGCGAGCTTAAATGCTCGCTTTTTTGATCTGGCATTAAAATATAAAAGCTGTATTAATTAAGCTGTATTAATTATACAAAAAGCATTAAATTTATGATCAGTCTCTTCAAAGACAAAATTTACGCTCACAAAGTAAGCGCCTAATTAAACTCACATATCAATAAATTGCTGAATTTTCGATGCTTTCCTTTTTAAGGAGAGCATCATTATGGCAACTGAACAACAAAATTATTGGCAATGAATTATTGATTCACAAGCAGCAAGTGGATTAACCAAAGCTGAATTTCTTAGGCTCAATAACATTACCTCTCCCACGTACTACTATTGGTTTAATAAACTTAAGGCGAAGGTAACAACGAGTAGCCAAAAAATACTCCCGATCACCATCGCACCACAGCCACATATCCCATCCCACCAAACTGTTGAACTACTGTTGCCGAATGTGTACCAATTATCTTTTGAGGATGCCATTGAACCAGCTAACCTTAAGCAAATATTATGGGTGTTAATATCATGAACCCCAAAGGAGATATTTATTTAGTGACCGGCAACACGGACATGAGAAAATCAATTAATGGGTTGTCGCTGATTGTCAGTGATGTGTTAGAAATGGATCCGCTCAGCCGTGCTTGGTTTGTTTTTTGTAATCGTCCCCGAGATAAATTAAAAATCCTTTTCTGGGATACCAATGGATTTTGGCTGTATTACCGCCGCCTGGAAAAAGGCCGCTTTAAGTGGCCTGTTATTACTGATGAGTTGGAAGCCATCACTATCACGCAACACCAGTTGAACTGGCTGCTTTCGGGGTTGTCATTAATCGTAAAAAATGCCCATAAACCCTTATTTTACAAGGTAAATAGATGATTTTTACTGATCTTTTTAGCACTTGAACGATCCTTTTTTGCTGTCATGATGGTGTCTTATTCTTCCATCATAACGGTTAACAATTATGTCTCAAGCTTCTGATGAACTCGCTCAACTTCAAGCTATGCTGACGAGATTGCAACAAGAAAATCAGGCGCTAGCCGCAGACAAAAAATTGTTAACATCAGATAAAAAATCATTAATCGCAGATAATCTGACACTTGAATCCGAGTTAAAGATTATCTGTGCAGAAAATATAACGCTCAAAGATAAACTTCAACTAGAACTTGCCCAGCTCAACTTAAATCGTGCTAAACGCTTTGGCGTGCAAACTGAAAAAACGCCTAAAGGCACCTTTAATGAAGCAGAGCAGCATGCCAGCGCTTCACCG
>JBLHWW010000184.1:0-5552 GCA_047629075.1 Psychromonas sp.
GGTATAGCATCAATGCATTGCTCGGCCAATGTTGGTAAAGATAATGATACCGCTATATTTTTTGGTTTATCGGGAACCGGAAAAACCACATTATCAGCCGACCCACAACGCGCATTAATTGGTGACGATGAACATGGTTGGGACGATGATGGCATTTTTAATTTCGAAGGCGGTTGTTATGCTAAAACAATTGATCTAGATGCTGATAAAGAACCAGAAATTCATAACGCAATTAGACGTAACGCCTTATTAGAGAATGTTGTGATAAAGGGCAATGTACCTGATTATTTCGATAATTCTAAAACAGAAAACACCCGTGTTTCATATCCTATTGAACATATTGAAAACCGCGTATTAGGGATCAGCAAAGCGGGGCATGCTACGAAAGTAATTTTCTTGACCGCTGACGCTTTTGGTGTATTTCCGCCCGTATCACGTCTAACCAGCGAACAAGCTAAGTATCATTATTTATCAGGTTTCACTGCAAAACTAGCAGGTACTGAGCGTGGTGTTAACCATCCTACACCTACGTTTTCATCTTGTTTTGGACAGGCTTTTCTGAGTTTACATCCAACCCAATATGCAGAAGTACTAGAGCAAAGGATGTCTGATGCTGGTGCAAGCGCATATTTGGTCAACACGGGGTGGAATGGCACAGGTAAACGCATCAGCTTAGGGGCAACACGCGCCATTATAAACGCTATATTAAGCGGCGAAGTGGAAGATTCTGAATGCGAAATACTTCCCTATTTTGACCTTGCTTTCCCTACTAAACTATCTGGAGTAGACAGCCATATTCTGGATCCACGTAATACATACTCAAGCGCAACCCAATGGGAAAAAGAAGCAACACAATTAGCCGAGCTATTTATCAATAACTTTACTAAATTTACTGATAATGAAGAAGGCAAAGCGCTTACCTTAGCGGGCCCTCATTTATAAAATAGGTTATGTTCAGTCTTGGTGTGCGATTATCATTAAAGACGGTGAGAAATCAAATGTGGGGAATGAAAAATTATTTTCGTTCCCCACAAACTTAATAAAAAGTAAATTAAGTAGGCAAATACATCCAAAAAATAAGAGAGTCTTTTGTAGCAATCTAATTGTATAAATCTCCGCCTCAGATTTTTCGCAGCAAACACAGTCCTTTATCTTTTATTTAAACGAATTGAACACCACAGATGTGTTTCGATTGCTAACGCTCAGATTATCAATCACTTTTCCAAGAAATATTTTTCATCCTGACATCCAAAGTCACTTCTTTGTGCATCTAACGAGTTATACCAATCACCTTAAATTTGTGATCTAATCGTGTTTCGTACAATCACCAAATAATGTTTATGGATTTCTTAAAAGACATCGACTTACCATCGCTAATCGCTAAAAAGCAGAATGGCCCCATGCGTATTAGACTCATGGCATTATCTCATATTAATAATGGGGTCAACCGCACACAAACTGCTAAATACTTACACGTCAGTCGCCGGATGGTGAGCGAGTGGGTAAAGCGCTTTAACTAGAAAGGTATTGACGGTTTAATTGAAAAGCCTCGTTCTGGTCGTCCACGTGCATTATCTACAGAGCAGTTGAAGAAACTTAAGGAGTATGTCGTGTCCCATGCAATCAAGCCTGATGGGGGCAGACTCAAGAGTACCCTTGTGATTGCCTATATAGAGCAAGCGTTTGGGGTGAGCTACAGTCTGACAAACATATACCGCTTGCTCCACCGGTTAAACTTTTCGTGGATCACGAGTCCCTCAAAACACCCAAAACAGTCACAAGACGCTCAAGAAAATTTTAAAAAATTCAAAACTGAAACGATCAACGCGATCCCAGGTCATATCGCCTTAAATAAGGTAGGTGTATGGTTACAGGATGAAGCAAGGTTTGGCCAACAGAACACCACGACTCGCTTGTGGGCGCAAACGAGTAGCCACCCACGATGTGTTAAGCAGCAACAATTTGAATACGCAGGGCGTCCCACGCCTAATTGTTTGGCGCTGTTTGTCCGTCAACCGGGGCAACAGAGGCCATTATTGCCCCGTGCGTTAATATGAATATAATGCGTGAACACCTCTCCCTTATATCAATACGAACCCAAGCTGGACGCTATGCCGTTATCATTGTCTATGGGGTGGCATGGCATCAACACTTCCTCGCTGAAGAGTTTGCTAACCTTTCTATCATTAAGCTCCCACCCTACTCACCCGAGTTGAATCCAATAGAGCAGGTACGGCAATGGCTTAGGCAGAATAAATTAGCTAATCGGTGCTTCGAAGGCTATGAAGATATTGTGGAGCAATGCTCTAGAGATTGGATTGAGGTGGAGATTAATTATGGTGATTGCTATAAGACAGTTTATCTGCCAGAGGCTAACAAACAGTTTTACCGTTATAGAAGCTGACAATGGAAGATCAGGCTTTGTTTCAGCAATAAAAAACTTACTCGACATCATTATTTCAGATATTGCGATGCCAGTAATGTAAGGGCTTGAGCTAACGCAAAAGATTAAGAACCATCCAGAGACCACACACATACCTATTTTATTGCTATCAGCACAAGCAATGAAAAGAGATATCGTGCAGGGCTTTGCTAGTGGAGCAGATGACTACTTGATCAAACTATTTGACACATCTGAGTTAGTCATGCGGGTCAATACACTGATAAAAAACCGCCGAGCTTTTGTCCATCGTAAAATCCAAATGACGCCAGAGTTGGAAACGGCGACTAACAATAGCCATTCATTCGAGGACAACTTAAAAAAGCATATTTTCGCTCATCTACATGAGGTCGATTTTGATATTGATATTTTGTCTGAGCTTATGTTTATGAGTAAGGAAACACTGCGTAGAAAATGCCAGGCCAGTTTGGGGTTTCGCCTTATGCACATATTCAGAAAGTACCCTTACAACAAGCAAAACTATTATTAGAGCAAGATAAAATGAATGTGAGTGAAGTGGCCTACGCGGAAGGGTTTGACCGTTTGTCCCACTTCTCTAAATCGTTTAAAAAGTATTATGGACAACCTCCCTCAGGATTAGCAATCAATCAGGCTCAAAACAACGTTAAATGACCCCATGGAGTCTAAATAAACCATTAATCGGGTTAACCCCTAAACAGTCACTACACCCTCGAGTCGTTTATCGCTTCCCACTGTTTGATCTAGCCCTGCAATATTGCAGGTGGCCCAAATTTGAGTGACTGGTTTTTTAAAAATGTCTTGCGTTTTGTGTTGAGTTGCACAGCAACAACTTGGCATTGTCCTTCGATAAAGATTGAGTGTCGAAAATGTTAAATGGGCACTTGCTTTACCGCTTCAACGGTCTCTATTGAAGGATAACCATCCGCAATCAACCCAACAGTCACTTGAAATTCTCGCACACCTTTGCGTGTAGCAGGGCCTAAAATTCCATCAGCTTCACCTACACTAAAACCTAGCTGATTAAGCTTATCTTGAAACTGCTGCATTTCAGCTAATGTGTAATTCGGTAATTCAGGCAGAGGTTTTGATAAGGTACTTAACCCTGCAATTCGGTCAGCCAAGTGACCTACTGCTATGCCGTAATATTCTGAGTTATTCCAACCTAAGATAACGTCAAAATTGGGGTAAATCATAAAGGCAGAACCTTTATGTCCGGCAGGAACAAGCAACGCTGCTGTTAAGTCACTATCACCTAGTGTTTTGCCACTAACTCGAGTCACTTTTTGCTCTGACCAAAAAGACAAAGGTCGAGGTTGTGATTTACCTGCTAGCTGGTAGTTAAACCCTTCAGGCAATAAAACCTCTCGGCCCCATCTAAAACCTGTATTCCAACCCAAATTTTGTAAAAAATGAGCAGCAGATGCCAATGCATCTAACTCATTATTCCACAAGTCAATTTTACCATCTGCATCACCGTCTTTGGCATATTTCATATAAGCAGTTGGCATAAATTGAGTGTGCCCCATTGCGCCAGCCCAAGAGCCAATCATATCTTTAAGCTCAAGGTTTTCACGCTCAAGCAACAACAATGCTTGCATAAGCTCTTCAGAAAAGTATGCGCTTCTGCGCTGATCACAAGCCAAAGTTGCCAATGCTGCTATAGTAGGGACTTTACCTTTGATGCCTCCAAAATTAGTTTCTAGCCCCCAAAAAGAAATCAAGTAATGTGCTGGCACCCCATACTGCTGGGTAAGTTTAGATAAAAACTCATGATGTTCGGCCAATTTTTCACGGCCTCTATTGACGCGCCAATTCGTCACTCGTTTTGAAAAATAACCAGTAAAAGTCTGTACAAATTCTGGTTGATTACGATCGTAGCCTAGAATTTTTGGCAAAGGCTTTACTTGCCCTAAAATGTTTATGGTAGTGCTTTCGGACACCCCCGTATTTCGAGCAAGTTTTTGTAGGCGCTCGATACACTTTGGAAAAGTAGTAGGCTCAGGAGTCTGGATTACCTGTGCATGAGAAAAAATAGCCACCGCACTCAGGCCCGTTGCTATAAGCATTTTTTTAATTGACATTGAAAAAATCAAAATAAATATCCGAAAAGTGTAGAACCTGTTTATCTGGGACTTAATGCTAACCGACTTCGTAAAAATCGTTAAGTAAATTTCGCCAACCAAACATCGTTTGCCATAATATTTTCAGTATTAGTAATATGATCAAGCCATGTTTTACCAATTAAGTGATCAAACTCATGTAAAAAAATACGCGCTACAAAACCAGCTAGTGTGATATTTTGAGATTGACCTTCTCTATCTAAATACGCCACATCAACCCAATCTGGTCGTTCAATGCGTCCACGTAAACCCGGCACAGATAAACACCCTTCCCACTCCCAGACTTTTTTTTCACTACTTTGTTTAAGCATAGGATTTACCATTACTAAAGGCTGCATATCTGGCGCATCGGGATAACGTAGATTAGGCCGCGAAGCAATAATCATAATTGCCCTAGGGTCAAAAACCTGCGGCGCAGCAATTCCAATACCGTTAGCGGCAAGCATAGTGGTCAATAATTCATCCATAAACGTAATCAGTGACTCATTAACAAACTCAGCTTGCTCGACCTGCCTAGCAGGAGTTCTAAGGATCTTCTCACCTACCTGCGCAATTTTCATAAACCACTTCTCATTTTATCTATTTGTCTATTTGTCTAAGAAAAACATTGAACCATAAAATACTCAAATACTTCGCTAAACAGAGAAGCTCTATATATTAAGAATGATTAAGTATTTCGCATCATCATTTTATATTTTCGCTCATTATTCTCATTTCCCTCTGTAATAGATAATCTTTTCTTTTTTTCTTTGTGTTCTTTGTGTTCTTTGTGTTCTTTAACCAGTTAAAAGCCATCGGCTGCTTAACAAAGCAAAAACATAAAAAAATAATGTTTGAACCACGGAGGAAAAATATAAAGATGAATATTGAATTTCAAACTTTCCTTTTTCGGCGAAGGCTCCAAAGCTACACCCTGCTTCAGCTATTCTCCTTTTCCTCCTTTTCGTCCTTTTCGTCCTTTTCGTCCTTTTCCTCATTGTCCTCTGTGGTTAAAAATTCATTTATCTTTT
>JBLHWW010000185.1:0-5500 GCA_047629075.1 Psychromonas sp.
TTGTTGTCTTTTGTTGATGAAAATGCTCTTTTTACTGTTGGCTTGTTAGCAGAAATAGTATTTCTCTTATTGACTGCGGTTAAAGCTAAAGTTTGGCCTTCCATAATAATATAGGGTGCAGATAATTGATTGTATTTCGCCAAATCATCAATATTAAGATTCGCCCGCCAAGAAATAGAAAATAAAGTATCTCCTTTTTGCACTTGATAGCTTTTAGCGGTTATTCCCGAGGTCTGCTGCTTAACGGTTCGATAATCAGTGCTCCCCGTTATGTCGGAAACAGGAACAGGGCCAGATGAAGATGCACAACCATGTAAACCTAAAGTGACTAAAAGAAAAGCTAAAATTCTCACTGGTAGTTAGTTCTTAGCTGCAAAGCATAAAAAGGCGCTGAAAAAAATTATCCGCCAACTTTTAAAATTACCATATTTTCCTGAATTAGATCGCATTTCCTACCCTCCTAATAACATTAAAGCCGTAGCTGAAAAAAAACCTAAATATAGGCCTACAAATAGACTCAAGAAAACCAGACTCTGAACACCAAATTTGAACAGTTCACCATTGTTCAAAAAAGCACCTTACACTAATACCAAAAGAACTAAAAAGATGCTCATTCTAGCAGCTTAAAATCATCCCTAACTGCGTTGTAAGTTTTATTCAGAGCGTCCTATTTTTCACCACTTCGCGGTCAGCTAAAGCTGTTCAAAATTATTCAATACTATTATAGTTCCAGACTGTCATTGTCAAGCAAGAGTATTGCTAGCTGCACAAGACTTGATCCCTGGTTTGATATTTTATTACATTAAAATGAGTACTCTATTGGTCACTTACCTATCCATTTTGTCAGCTCAGATAACTGCTCAGTCGCGGTTAAATCAATCTTAAGGGGGGTGATTGATACATAGCCATTTTCAATAGCATGAAAATCAGTCCCGTCACCCGCTTCTGCAATTTTCCCGGGCGGACCAACCCAAAAAATTTCCCGACCTCTAGGATCAATACTTTTTTCAATCAATTCCGCTTTGTGGCGTTTGCCTAAGCGGGTTATTTTAATGCCTTTAATCTGCTCTAAAGGGAGATCAGGAACATTCACATTAAGCACTTGATCTGCAGATAAAGGTGATGCTAATAACTTGTCAACCAGCTGCTTTGCATAAAAGGCGGCACTCTCAAAATGCGTGTTACCAGCCAAAGAAACAGCGATAGCAGGCAATCCTAAAAATCGCCCCTCCATTGCCGCTGCAACGGTTCCAGAATAGAGCACATCATCGCCCATATTTGCACCATGATTAATCCCAGACACAACTAATTTAGGCGCCACTATACAGATTTCATTGAGCGCTAAATGCACACAATCCGTAGGCGTCCCGTTTACCGCTATAAAGCCGTTATCTAAATACTGCAAACGTAATGGATTTTCTAATGTTAGTGCGTTACTCGCACCACTATGATTTCGGTCAGGTGCGACCACTTTCAGATCAGCCGAATCTTTTAAGGCATGATATAACGCGTTTAAACCAGGCGCATAAACACCATCATCATTACTTATTAACAGGGTCATTAGCTTGCCTTTATCAATTCACGCAACACACTGGTTGCGTAACAACCAGAAGGTAAATAAAATTCAACTCTGACCGTCTTATCATCCAGCCAAGTTGATGAAAATTTTTCAGGTACCAATAATAGCGGACGACGCTCCTGCTTTAAGCCATTTTTAGCCAGTCCCGCTTGAATCTCCTGATAAGGAGTTAACTGTTCATTTTCATATTGTTTTGCATCATCTAATGAAGTCAGCTCACCTGCTCCCCACAAAGGTGCGGTCAAACAAACTTCACGGCTTTGCAACCGCAGCTTGGTCTGTTCGTCAAGTTCTGTTAGCGGGAAAAATGAACGGTTAGCCACAAACTGCACACAATCCCCCAGAATCGGTTTATCGTGTAAATCATCTTTAACACGTGCTGACACAACCTGATTAAACAAGTAACTGCGCGCAGCACTTAAGTACATACCGCGTTTAAAACGATCTTTAATTTTACGTCCCTGGAACATTAATAATGCAGCATTAACATTGTGCCCGTCAAAACCAAAACGCTGCGAGCCAAAATAATTTGGAACCCCCCCTTGAACCTGCAGCAGCGCTTTTTCCATTGCACTTTTATCACTAATATCACGGACAACAATGGTAAAAGCATTACCCGCCAGTGCCCCTATTTTAATCTTTTTGTTATGACGAACAACATTAAGAATAGTCACACCGGGTGCTTCAAAGGTACTAAAATCAGGTGTTATCTTTCCGGGAATATGTAATGAAAACCACTGTTTAGTATCACCTTGACGATCTTTAAGTCCTGCGTAGCTGACATTTCGAGCCGGAATGCCCGCAAACTTGGCCAGTTCTCGGGCCAGATATGCTGTATTTTCACCAATTTTTTGCACCCATAAACAAACATGCTCCCCCTCACCCGTTAACTCGAACCCGAGATTTTCCTCAACGTTAAAGTCTTCACATGACTGTTTAAATACCCCCTCGCTTTGTGGCGCGCCATACAGATAATTAAAATCTAAATTAAATATTTTTTTTTCTTCTTCAGTCATATGCTTTTCTTCATTAATAAAACAACAGCATGCGTAGCAATACCTTCGCTACGACCAATCGCACCCAGTTTTTCCGTTGTCGTCGCTTTGACATTAACATTTTGAACTTCAGTGTCGACCAGTCGCGAAATTTCGACGCACATGTCCGCAATAAATATAGCCATCTTAGGTTGCTCGGCAACAATAGTCAGATCTATATTTCCAATTTGATAACCGCGCTCTTTAACCTGTAGAAAAACATTTTCCAATAATTTGCGGCTATCAATCCCTGCATACTGCGAATCATTGTCTGGGAAATGACGGCCTATATCCCCTAATGCTAATGCCCCTAACAGCGCATCACATAATGCATGTAAAGCAACGTCACCATCGGAATGTGCTATCAATCCCTGTGTATGCGGGATTTTAACACCAGCAATAGTGATAGGCCCCTGCCCACCAAATTTGTGCACATCAAAACCATGTCCGATACGGATCATAAGTTACCCTTTATTATTTGCTTGTTGATGATGATAAATACAGCTCAGTGAGCGTTAAATTATCACTTTGCCTTCAAGGGTTATCGGTTCCTGCACATCAAATTTGTGCACATCAAAACCATGTCCGATACGGATCATAAGTTACCCTTTATTATTTGCTTGTTGATGATGATAAATACAGCTCAGTGAGCGTTAAATCTTATTCTCTTATTACTTGACGTTATCACCGGACTGCTATAATTACCGGTTTTGCACATCAAAGCCATATCCGATGCAAATTATAAGTTAACCTTTATTATTTGCTTGTTGATGATGATAAATACAGCTCTGCGAGTATTAAATCTTATTCTCTTATTACTTGACGTTATCACCGGACTGCAATGGTTACCGGTTTTGCAAATCAAAGCCATATCCGATGCAAATTATAAGTTAACCTTTATTATTTGCTTGTTGATGATGATAAATACAGCTCAGTGAGCGTTAAATCTTATTCTCTTATTACTTGACGTTATCACCGGACTGCAATAGTTACCGGTTTTGCACATCAAAGCGGTGTCCGATGCAAATCATAAGTTAACCTTATTATTCACTGGTTGGCGATGATAAATAAAACTCTGCGAGTGTTAAGTCTTCTGCTCGAGTGACTTTTAAATTATCACTGCGCCCTTCAATGATGGCAACCGTTAATCCAGCCATTTCGATTGCCGATGCCTCATCGGTGATCTGCTGCGGAAATTCAGCACTTTCTATCGCATTAATTAAGACTTTATTTTCAAACATTTGTGGGGTCAAAGCATGCCAAAGATTTGTCCGACTGACAGTCTGGGTGATATGACCAAGGGGATCACTGCGTTTTATGGTATCGCGTACCCGAGCCCCCAGAATTGCGCCATTTTTTGACTGCACAGCAGCGTTGATAAGTTTATCTATATCTGCGCTTTTAATACAGGGGCGCGCGGCATCGTGCACCAAAACATAGCCTTCTTCAGGTAGTACCTTTAATGCACATAACACAGAATCAACTCGCTCTTTCCCGCCAATAACCACTTGTATCCTAGGATTTTCAGCAAGCGCCAGCTGCGCAAACCATATATCATTTTCTGCAATAGAAACAATCACCTTTTTTATATCCGAGTGATTCAAAAATGGCGCTATGCTATGTTCAATAATTGTCTTACCTAACAGGGGCAGATATTGTTTAGGAATATTAGCCCCAACACGTTTACCAATACCCGCAGCAGCAATCACCACATTTAAATTTAATCGACTCATTCATTAATCTTCTTTTGGCACAATACGGAAAAAAGTTTCACCCTCTTTCACTAAACCTAACTCATTACGCGCACGCTCTTCTATTGCGTCCGTTCCCTCTTTAAGATCTTTTATTTCAGAAAACATCATCTGGTTACGTTGTCTTAATTCACTGTTATTTTCAAGAATAAGAGTAACCTCTTTCTGCAAAGTATGACTATCCCGTAATCCATTTTTTCCGAACCAGAGGTGGTATTGTAACAAAACCAGCAAACAGAGCATCAAAAACACAAATAAACGCATAAAAAGTCAGGCTCCACAGTAAAGCAAGTAATATTAATAGGAAGTTATTTTTACATATTAAGCGTTAAATTTAAACGCACGCTAACAAGTAAAAAAATCCCCATCAAAAGACAAGGATCCACAAGTTATGATTCTCTTATGCTGGTAATAGCTTACAAACGATTAAGCCACTTTCCAAAATAACAGCTTGTTTTCAAGCTGTGGAAAAACCGGGTGAATAAAAAGTTTATAGCTGGTCAGCATACCGACAATTATTTTAATCATCACCATCTGCTCAATACCAAGCAGGTAATAGGCATAACCTCCGACGAACGCCGAACAAAGCATTAAAATTTGAAATAAACGCAGACGTTTCATACTTAATGCGGTTAATATCACCGTAAAATCGACCCAAGTTAATAACAATCCTAAGGATGGATTGGCCAAATAACTGTTAATTGCAAAATTGGCAAAATAAGCAAAACCTACCAGCATCAGTACTAATAATAGATTAATTAATTTTTTAGGGGTATTAGTAAAATCACAAACATAACGGTATAAAGTAACACCACCAACGACTAAGTTCAGTAGCACCTTAGGCATAACACCTATTAGAAATCCCCAAAGGACATCATTGCTAACAGAAAGAAAAGAAGCAATGCGCATGCTTTTCATTCCATTAAAAACCAATAATAAAATATAAAAAAAGACGCTCGTCCAACCTAATACTTCTACTAATAATTCCATACTCATTTCCAGCTACCATCTCCACAGTGACGTCATACATTAAAAAGGCAGTAGTCTACTCTTTCTTTTTTAGTTAATAAATGATCTAATTCACTAAATTCTCCCAAGCCCTTTAAGCATCGAACCATCAGCCATCAGCCGGCAGC
>JBLHWW010000186.1:0-5472 GCA_047629075.1 Psychromonas sp.
CATTGTTGCTTGTGATGCGGGTATGGGTTCAAGTGCAATGGGTGCAAGTCTACTACGCAAAAAAGTGCAGGCTGCAAATTTAAATATCGAAGTTATTAACACTGCGATTAATGATTTGCCCGGTGATGTTGATATTGTTGTTACTCATAAAGATTTAACCGACAGAGCACGTAAGCATGCGCCAAATGCACAGCATATTTCATTAACTAATTTCTTAGATAATGCGATCTATGATGGTTTGGTTAAAGATCTTAAATCTGCCGGTAGCGCACCTGCTGCGAATGCACCGGAAGATGATGGAAAAAAGTCCGAAGGTCCTTTGAAGTTAACCGATAAAAATATTTTTTTAGGGCTTAAGCCTGCGACTAAGGAAGAGGCGATCAAATTTGCCGGTGAGCAGTTGATTGCTTTGAACTATGTTGAACCTGAATATCTACAGGGTATGTTTGATAGAGAAAAGTTAGTATCAACTTATTTAGGTGAATCGATAGCGGTTCCTCACGGTACTATTGAAACAAAAAAACATGTTCTTAAAACTGGCATTGTATTTTGTCAGTACCCCGCAGGTATTCAGTGGGGTGAAGATGAAGATGATGTTGCAATTCTAGTGATTGGTATTGCTGCGCAGGGTGATCAGCATATTCAGGTGATTACCGCCATCACCAATGCACTTGATGATGAAGAAGCAATAGAATGTTTAAAAACTACAGTCAATAAAGAAGATGTACTGAAAATTTTAAATAACTAGAAACTTCTCAAGGTAGCTGCTTCAATTGAGGCAGCCAATTAAATATTTAAGGCTAGATTTTCTAGCCTCTTTCAATTTTAGGGAAATATTTATTATGAAAGCTATACATTTTGGAGCGGGTAATATTGGCCGTGGTTTTATTGGTAAAGTTTTATCCGACGCCGGTATTAAAGTTACTTTTGCTGATGTTAATGAAACGGTTGTTAATGCCCTGATAGCACGAAATGAATATAATGTGAATGTTGTTGGTACAGACTGCTCTATTGAAAAAGTAAGTAATGTTACTGCTGTTAATTCAGCCGGTTCTGAGATTGTTGCACTTATTGCGGAGTCTGATTTAGTGACCACAGCGGTAGGACCTACCGTATTGAATATTATTGCAAAAACAATCGCCGATGCTATTGAGCTGCGTTTAAAAAGCGGTAATAAGTCACCCTTAAATATTATTGCATGTGAAAATATGGTTCGTGGTACCAGCCAGTTAAAAGCGGAGGTATTTAAATATTTGCCCAAGTCTTTGCATGCTCAATCTGACCAGAGCATTGGTTTTGTTGATTCTGCTGTTGACCGTATTGTGCCGCCAGCTGAAGTGGGAGAAACGGATCCATTAGCCGTGACTGTTGAAACCTTCAGTGAATGGATTGTTGACCAAACCCAGTTTAAAGGTCAAATTCCAGCCATTAAAGGAATGGAATGTACCGATAATTTAATGGCATTTGTTGAACGTAAATTATTTACCTTAAATACCGGGCATCTCATCACCGCATACTTAGGTGTGCTTGCTGGTTATGAGACTATCAAAGAATCAATTGAAGATGATGCTATCCGTGTGGATGTGACCGCTGCGATGCAGGAAAGTGGTGAAGTTTTAATACGTCGTTATGGTTTTGACGTGCAAGCTCATGCTGCTTACATTCAAAAAATATTAGGTCGTTTTGCAAATCCCTATTTACGCGATGAAGTGGATCGTGTTGGTCGCCAGCCAATCCGTAAATTAAGTGCAAACGATCGCTTAATTAAGCCTCTTAATGGCACCTTGGAGTACGCTTTACCTAATGAGCATTTAATTAAAGGTATCGCTGCAGCATTCCTATATAATAATGATCAAGATCCTCAAGCCGTTGAGTTACAGGCTATGTTTGCTGAAAAGGGATTAGCAGAGACATTAGCGCATTATTCAGGTCTGGCTGTTGACAGTGAAACTGTTAAACTAGTCGAACAAGCTTACCAAAGCTTAAAATAATGACTCAATCCCAGTGCCGCTTTTGCGGCATGTATTTATTCCATTAGAAAAATTATGCCAAAATTTGCCCGCTTAAAATTTGATATTGATATTGTAGAAACGCTTTCTGAGGCGGAAACGGCCTATGATTTTTTTACCGCCAGTTTTGATCTGTTTGAAGATGCCGTTGATATCCTAATTCAAAATGTCTTTAGAAAAGATGATTATGCAGTGAAATATGCCGTTGAACCTTTATTAAGCCGTGATGGTCCATTAGCGCATTTACCTGTTCGTATCAAACTGTTATACGGATTGGGGCTGCTATCTCAGGACTCCTATCAGGATATTGAGAAGTTTATTGAGTTAAAAGATGTTGTTCAGTCAGAAGGGGACTCAATAGATTTTCTTTCACTGATTGAGCGCTTAAATACTATTCGTGCAGTGGCTAAAATTTTGCCTCCCAATTTAGGTGATAATCAACTGGAAGAAAGCTCTCATTATATAGTGCAAATGAAACTGGACCAGAATAGACAGGTCATTAAGTCTTCATTGATTCTGGCAATCACTGAAATCATCAAAGAACTGCATAGAGATACGCCCTTAAGCTAAGTACTCACCCGACAATTTTCGGATGTTAAAGGGCGCTTTATTGAGTAAACTGCTCAAAAATGCCGAGAAATTTATGTAAGAGTACTTAGCGACCCAAATCATCTCAGACTGGGCCAATAAAGTCTCTATTTTTCGTGTTAACTTACTTCATTACTATTAAGCTGCCTGAAGGAAAATAGTTTAGGTTATCCAAGGGTTGTTTGGGCAATACTGGTAAGGCTTCTTGGGTTGAAAATGCCTTATTAATGCCCGCTAAAATTTAATTTACTTCATTACCATTAGCATTACCTGAAGCAAAACAGTTTAAGTTATCTAGGGTTGTTTGGGCAATACTGGTTAAGGCTTCTTGGGTTAGAAATGCCTGATGACCAGTAAAAATGACGTTGTGACACGAAGATAAACGGCGGAATACATCATCGGTGATAATTTCACTGGAGTGATCGTTGAAAAAAAGATTGTCTTCTTCTTCGTAAACATCCAAGCCTAATGCGCCTATTTTTCCACTTTTTAGCGCCTCAATTGAATCTTTAGCATTTATTAAAGCACCCCGACTGGTATTAATGAGCATCACACCCTCTTTCATTTGCGCAAAAGATTCTCTATTAAGCAGATGGTAATTATCGTCAGTTAACGGGCAATGTAAGGTAATCGCATCACTGCGTGTAAATAATTCTGTTAGTGAAACATAGTCAGCACCAAGTTCAAGTGCCTGTGCAGAGGGATATAGATCATAAGCTAATATCTCACAGCCAAATCCTTTTAGGATACGCATGGTGGCAAGGCCAATTTTACCTGTACCGATAACCCCTATCGTTTTACCAAACATATTAAATCCGACTAATCCATCGAGTGAAAAATTGGCATCGCGGGTACGTTGATAAGCTTTATGAATACGTCTGTTTAAGGTCATCATTAATGCGATAGCGTGTTCGGCAACGGCTTCCGGGGAGTATGCCGGCACGCGCATGATAGTCAGGCCTAATTTTTTGCTAACTGCTAAATTTATATTGTTAAAACCGGCACAGCGCATCACGATAAGCTTAATGCCAAGGTTTGCAAGTTCAGTTAATACTGGACCTGCAAGATCATCATTCACGAATGCACAGACCGCATCATAACCTTTAGCCAGTTGGCTGGTATGAACATCTAAGCGGGTATCAAAATACTTTATCTGTATTGACTGTTGTTGAACCGTTAGTAGAGGATCAAAATGTTTAATATCATAATTGCGTGTACTGAACATGGCAACTTTCATCATAGAATTCCCAAGATAGATAAAAAATAAGATGCTGGTGTTATAGCGGGTTTTAACGCATTGAGCAATAAAAATTAATTTGTAAAAAGTGGTATGGGGCGATACTTTATCAGGCTGATCTGCTTTGGAATACCTTCCTGATATTGCTGCTTTTTCATATACAAACACAGTAGTATAGGCATGTTACTTCAAGATGCTTTGTCAGGCGCAAGCTCGGAGACCAGAGCAATACGCAACATAAACTTTCCAGCGATTAACTGCGTTAATCCTCTAGTGATCGATGTAAATGGTTATTCCCGTTCTAATTGGTGCAACGCAGCGCTGGTTTTTGAGCTAGCGCCGCGTTGGGCAAGGAAAATTTCACCAATCTGCTTTGTTTTAAAATCTCTATGTAGAATAACTATAATTCAATTTTATGCCTAGCATCTTGGCACAATTTGTGTTGCTGACTTTGCATCTTGAAGTATCATGGATATACACTTTATCTAACCATACTGCCTGAAATTTTATCTGTAAAGCTTTAGGGGAAATTATCATTCTGCAACAGGATTTTTTTTGCTGTCTTTATAACCGTGCTAAAGGGAGTTTTTTATGCATCTGTGTTTTTCTATAACCGCGCATGGCTTTGGGCATGCTGCAATCTCATGCGCTGTTATTAATCAGGTAAAAGAAAAGTATCCCGATATAAAAATCACTGTGCTCAGTTTGGTCTCTAGGATTTATTTGCAGTCGCGTCTTCGCTGCGAGTTCGAACTGATTCCGCTAGGTAATGATTTTGGTATGTTGATGGTTTCTCCGGTTGAGGTCGATGTACAAGCAAGTGCGCTTAAATATTTATCTCTTTATGACAACTGGCAGCAAGCTGTTGATCAAGAGAAACAGATTTTAGAACAGATTAAACCTGACTGCCTGATTAGCAATATTTCACCCATCAGTTTGGATGCGGCAATGCAGTTGAATATCCCGACCGCTTCAGTTGCGCCTTTTAACTGGGCTCAAATTTATCAAGCCTATTGCCTTGAACCAAAGCAACCAGAGATAAACCAGGCAAAATTTATTTTTGATCAGATGGTCTCTATTTATAGATGGGTTGATTTCATTTTTAAACCTTTGCCCTCGGTGCCCTTTATACGCGATAAGGAAATACATGTAGCCAGTATCTGTGATCACCCACCGCCCGGATCTGCACAGTTACTGCAAAAATTACCTGCCGGTATAAATAAAATTGGCTTAGTAGCACTCGGTGGTTTACCAATCAAGCTGGATCTTGAAAATTGGCCCCGTATAACGGGATTGCATTGGCTGGTGGACCAGCATGTTAGTCAGTTGCGCGATGATATGAGTCAATTAAGCGCGTTACCTTTCTCTTTTTTACAGTTAGTTAGCAGCTGTGATCTGATTTTAACTAAACCTGGATACGGTACCTATTGTGAAATTGCGGCTATTGCCAAATATCAAAAAGTAAGGGTCATTAGTATTGAACGTCAGGATTGGCCGGAAACACTCTTTTTAAATCAGTTTTTAAGTGCGCGGGTACCTTTTGTCGAAGTTAAGCTTTCGCAGTTGAGCAACGATTATTTAATAACTGTAATTAAGCAATTGGATTTGCTTGATTACCCGCAGGTTCAGGCTTGTGAA
>JBLHWW010000187.1:0-5467 GCA_047629075.1 Psychromonas sp.
ATAAACCGTTATTTTTCTTTTATCAAGGAATAAAAATGAAGTGCTTGCTATTAATTTTTACCTGTTGGTGCCCCTTAATATTATTTCCTGCTATCGGTTTTGCACTTGATTCAAGCATTAGCACAGTACCAGAAATTTCGTCTTATAAAAAATATGGCCCAATTCGTTATAATGAGTCTCTCTGGTCAGTATCAACAAAATTGCGCCCCAATAGTTCCGTCAGTATTCAACAGACCCTCCTTGCTATTTACAAATTGAACCCTGATGCTTTTGCTGCAGCCGATATAAATAATTTTATTGGGAACTCGGTGATTAACGTGCCAACTTACATCTTTATAAAAAAACAAAGTCATCAAAAGGCAATTAACTTAATCAACAAGTCTTTGAATAAGAGTAAACCGCCAACGAAATCAGTCGCCATCGCCAAAAGCGAAAATGATCTCATCATAAAGTCCCCCTCTCGCTCGGCACAAGTAGCAGTAAAGGTTGTCGATGAAGGAGATCAATCATTAACGGCTTCATTAATCGAGAATAAATATTTTCCAGATCCAAACTTATTGTTCAGTCCAGATCCGGCAGACGAGCATGGGAATGATCAGCAAAATAATTCAGTAAGAGATAATGTTAAAAAGACACTTTCAAAACAATCTGAAAGTCAGTCATTAATAACAATAGAGGCGCTAAAAACTGAATTAAAAATAGTTAATGAGCAATTAGCTGATGCGACAAAAAACAATGTGGAATTTAAATCAAGGCTGCAACAGTTAATTGATCAAATAGATCTTCTGCAGCATAAAATTGAGGGTGAAAGTGCCACTCAACTGACTCTTTTAAAACCGCTTGAACAGTCTAAACCTGAGCCCAATTCAGCCCAACAGCCTGTTATTAATGAAGCCAGTGTAAATGATCAAAAAGAGTCATGGATAACCGGAACCTTAAGTAATTTATTGCTTATTGCCGGCGGTGGGTTCTTGTTAATAGCGTTGATTTTTTCACTTATATTTCGTAGATAAATTAAATTTTGTGCTACAAAATATCAGCAATATAAACCTTAATTACTGCCAAGTTCCCTTAAAGATCGGAAAGTTCAAGTTCAGAAATACCAAGGGATAACGATTCAATCACTGAGTAAGAGCGTATAAGCGCGCCAAATGTTGGTCAATCTATTAGTTTGGCTTTGCTGATTATTGATATTTTATTAAAAAGTGATGGAAATAATTTAGATTCCCTTTACAGCGAGTTTAACTTGGAATTAAATGTATATCCTAATATGTAAGAAAAATACAGTGCTAGATAATTATCATGGATAAGTGACCATTATCCGCTTAGGTTGGGCTCGTACTTATTTGAAGATCGATGATAAGATAATTTCCAAGAGAATATTACTGGACTTAAATAGAAACCGTCATGTTGAAAAGAGTCGAAAAATTGATAAACGACGCACTTTCTTTTCATAATGTTTAAATCCTTTGATTATTACGCCACTATGGGTACTTCTTTCCCATCACAGCAGCATCAAATAAGCTGCAATGCGTGGTTTTAATCTGCTCGTTGCGCATAATATTTAAGAGACCTTTTTATGAGACCAGTTATCCTTGACCTTCAAGGTTATGAATTAGATTCGCAAGAAAAAGAAATTTTAGCCCACCCGTTAGTCGCCGGTATTATACTGTTTACGCGTAATTATCATGATATTGAACAGTTAAAAGCCTTAGTAAAAGATATTCGCCGGCATGCTAAGCATGAACTTCTTATTGCAGTTGACCATGAGGGAGGGCGGGTACAGCGATTTAGGAATGATTTCACCCAATTACCTTCAGCGGGTTCATTAATTGAAAACAATGACCTGAAAACGGCCTGTGAGCTTGCCTTTAGTAGTGCCTGGATAATGGCTAGTGAATTGATAGCCTGTGATATTGATTTCAGTTTTGCGCCTGTTTTAGATGTAAACGGTATTTCAAATGTTATCCAGAAAAGAGCCTTCTCATCCTCTATAGCAGAAACAGCCACGCTTGCAGAAGCGTATATTAATGGCATGAAATCTGCTGGTATGGCCTCAACAGGCAAACATTTTCCCGGCCATGGCAGTGTTAAAGCTGATTCTCATATTGCTTTACCGGTTGACTCGCGTAGCGAACTTGAAATATTCACTAAAGATATTAAGCCTTTTGAAAATCTTATTAAAAAAGGGGGCTTGGATGCAGTAATGCCATCGCATGTTGTTTATTCTCAATGTGACCTGCAACCTGCAGGTTTTTCATCCTATTGGCTGAAAGATGTGTTGAGAACGCGATTAGGATTTAAAGGCATCGTTATCAGTGATGATTTATCGATGCACGGAGCCAGTTTTGTCGGTAACCATTTAAGCCGCGCAGAAAGTGCAATACAAGCCGGATGTGATTTAATCTTAGCTTGTAATGATCGAAGTGGCGCGGTTTCTATTCTTGATAATCTTAAGGTAAAACAGACAGCGCAATACCATGCTATAAAGCAATTACGCAGTACTAAAAATAAATTTACCTTACCCTTAAATAAAAACCCGATTTGGATAAAAAACAAGCAAATGCTAATGCAGCTCGAGGAGCAGTTCTAATTAGTGAATTGCAATGCTTGCACTCTAGGTTAATTTCAATAAACTTGCTGGATAATTAAAATAATAAATCTGGGGTAATAACATGATTATTTACATACACGGTTTTGATGCAACGAGCCCGGGAAACCATGAAAAGGTGATGCAATTAAAGTTTATTGATGATGATGTGCGTTTTGTCCATTACAGCACGATTTATCCTAAACATGATATGAGCCATATTTTAAAAGAAGTACATAAACATATTCAAAACAGTGAGGATAAATCACCTTTAATTTGTGGTGTTGGACTTGGCGGATTTTGGTGTGAACGCATTGGTTTTCTGTGTGGTATTAAACAAGTTATTTTCAATCCAAATCTGCATCCCGAAGATAACATGGTTGGCAAAATAGAGTGGCCAGAAGAATATTTAGATATTGATACTAAATGTGTCAGTGACTTTCGTGCTAAAAACAAAAATAATTGTTTATGTATTCTCTCCCGGACAGATGAAGTTATTGATTCAAAAGAAAGTGATTATGAGCTTACGGAATATTATTCAGTTATATTTGATGAGAAGCAGGGTCATAAGTTCCAAGACATATCGCATCATTTGCAAACGATTAAGCAATTTAAAGAGCAATAGTGTCCCACAAAATGGTAATGTTAATTGCCATTTTTCTTTTCATGTTTTTTAGCATACTCCCTATTTACTTTCTTATTAATCCAGCGATAATTACCTTCAAGATTTGATCTGGATCACTATAATCTAGGCTTTGCATTTTATTACATTAACACACTCCGATTGATAACCATGATCAGCCTCTTGTTGTTGTGGCTAACGGGGCGAATCTAAACCCTTTTTTCTTTAACATGATGGTTATTGAGGCGTGTTTTAATGTAATCGAATTTAATAATTTTAAACAAAAACTTGGAGTACATTATGGATAAGATTGTGATTGTGGGGGGAGGAGCCGGAGGCCTTGAACTGGCAACCGAGCTGGGTGATAGGCTTGGACGAAAAAAAAAGGCGCATATTACGCTGGTTGATAAAAACAGAACACATTTATGGAAACCTTTATTGCATGAAGTCGCAGCCGGATCTCTTGATGACGGAATTGATGCATTAAGTTATCGTGCCCATGCAAAAAACCATCATTTTAGTTTCCAACTTGGTGCTCTGTCTAATCTCGATCGGGAAAATAAACACATACAGCTAGATGAATTATTAGATAATGACGGTATAAAGATTTTACCGGAATGTACCATTAGTTATGACATTTTAGTATTTTCCCTGGGCAGCGTGAGTAATGATTTTAATACTAAAGGGGTGCGCGAGCACTGTATTTTTCTAGATAGCCCGCAACAGGCTAAAAAATTCCATCACCGTATGCTGAATAAATATTTACAACTTGGTGTGCATCAAACTAACAAAGTCAATGTCGCTATTGTGGGGGCCGGGGCAACGGGTGTTGAATTGTCGGCTGAGCTTTATAACGCGTTAGAACAAGTGACCAGCTATGGTTTTGAAGATATTAAAAGCACGGATCTCAACGTGAGTCTGGTTGAAGCTGGTGATAAAATTTTACCTGCATTGCCCGAAAGAATATCCAGTTCAGCACACCAGGAGCTTTTAAAACTGGGTGTTTCTGTGCGTACCAATACCCTAGTCACCGAGGCGACTGCAGCAGGATTGATAACTAAAGAAGGTGAATTAATCGAAGCTGATTTAATGGTTTGGGCTGCAGGTATCAAAGCGCCTGATTTTATGAAGGAGATAGCAGGGTTAGCAACGAACAGAATTAATCAACTGGTTGTTAAGCCCACATTGCAGACTACTTTAGATGATAATATTTATGCAATAGGCGACTGTGCTAGCTGCGCCTTGCCCAATGGTGGTTTTGTTCCTCCTCGTGCCCAATCAGCCCATCAGATGGCGTCTTTAGTGGCTAAAAATATCAGAGCGACACTTGATAATAAGGCATTATCTTCCTATAAATATACGGATTATGGTTCATTAGTTTCCTTAAGTAATTACAGCACCGTGGGGAGTTTAATGGGTAATTTAACCAAAGGCTCGATGAAGGTTGAAGGGACTATTGCTCGTTTAGTGTATATTTCACTGTATCGTATGCACCAAGTTGCACTTCATGGGTATGTTCGTACGGGATTAATTACCTTAGTTGAAAGGATTAATAAAATATTACGCCCACGTTTAAAATTACACTAAAAATGTCACTGAATCTCATAAAAAACGGGGATTAAATTCCCCGTTTTTTATGAGAGCCAAACTACTTGCTGATTTCTGCATCTTCCAGCGGTTTAGCTCTGATTGGTGGTTCTAAAGCAGTCTTTAAGCTGTTCACTACGCAGACAGTATAAAAGCATCCAAATTGCAAAGACAAGCTGTATAGAGGCGGAAACTGAATATTGAAAATGTTGTGCTGACAAATAATACAACTGCAATGCTAAGTCGTTCACTATCGCGAATAATAATAGTGGATGACTGTTCCGCCATAATATTGATAAGCATCGATCTTTGTCATGATGCCTGCCACACAAAAAAAATAATAACAGGGCGATGCAACCCGGCCCTAATCCTAAATAGAAATGAATTTTGCTGGGATAAAACAAGCGTAACAACGGATTATCAGCATCGCGTAAAAGCACTGAAATAATCAATACTGCCCAGGTTCGTGCCAGAAAAAGCAAGACCAGATAGAAAAACCTTGGCGGTTTTAAATCGCCGGAATGGCTGTAACAGTCCAAGGGGTAAAGCCTAATTTTCACTTAACATAGCTTATATTGCCTTCCTGCGTTAAACATCACCGTAACGGTGCGAGTCAGCAGTTGTTGATTAAAAAAGAAGAGACGCCTGAAAAATTCAGAACTCTCTCA
>JBLHWW010000188.1:0-5445 GCA_047629075.1 Psychromonas sp.
CAATCGAAATACCAATCTGTTTACCTTTAAGATCCGAGAGTGTTTTAATGTTGTTATTGTCTAGTACGGTCAATGTATTGAGCGGTGTAGCAATCAAGGTAGCCGAGCGGATAAGCGGCAAGCCAGCAGCCACATCCATGATTAAATTAGGCTGATAGGAGATAGCCAGATCAACTTTATTTGCCGCGACCAATTTAGCAGGCGTACTCGGATCTGCCGGCTCTTGAATCTCAACATTGAGACCTTGTTGTTTAAAATAACCGCGCTGCTTGGCAATCACCACGGGCCCGTGATTCGGGTTAACAAACCAGTCCAGCATCAGGGTTAATTTTTTTGTCTCGGCCTGTACCGGCAGAGCTAACATTAATGCAACTGCGCTTAAGATTATTCTTTTTTTCATTGTATTTCCTTTTTATTGCAGAGCATTTATTAATAACGCCCTTTCTGATTAAACTTCCCAAGGGATGAATTTTTTTAATAACTTATCGACCGCAAAATAAAGTAAGACTGATAACAGAGATAAGATAAACAGTGCGGCAAACATTTCATCTATCATCATCCGCGCATTGGCCTGTAACATCAGATAACCCAAACCTTCGCTGGAGCCAACCCACTCGCCGGCCACTGCACCAATAGGTGCAATCACCACGGCAACACGAATACCAGACGCCAGTGTTGGTAAAGAAGCCGGAAACTGAATATGGCGCAGCATCTGCCATTTTGTCGCCCCCATGGTTTGCGCAAGATCAAGGTAACCCAAAGGAGTATTTCGTAAACCATCAAAGCAACAAGTCGTAATCGGAAAGAAAATAATTAACGCCGCCATCACTATTTTGGAGGCGATTCCATAGCCCAGCCAAAGCATCAGTACGGGCGCAAGCGCAAACACAGGAATCGCCTGACTGGCAATCAAAATGGGTAAGAGCCAATGTTTAATTGGCTTAAATAACAACATCTGTAACGCAAAGAACAACCCCATAAACAGGCCCAAAAACAGACCCAGGATGATCTCTTGTGCCGTGACAAAAGTATGTTTAAGCAGAACGTCATAGCGTTGCAGTAATTTTTCGAATACCTCTACAGGGGCGGGTAAAATAAACGAAGGCATTCCAAAAAAAACCACAATAGCCTGCCATAAACCAACAATAATGAGGCAGCTGATCATAATCCGCAGAAGCGGTTTGAAAACTGGTTTTTTATATTTTGTCTGACTAGAGAGCTTATCTAATACGCTGATATCAGGCATCATCCTGCTCCAAATATGCCATAATAGACTGCTGAAGTTGCGCACACTCGGGATCAAATTGGCGAGGTGCCAAAGAGGTGGGTACCTTTAAAGACTTCGCTGAACAGGGCTTTCCCTGCATAATGTATATTTTGTCAGCCAGACGAATAGCTTCCTGCGGATCGTGGGTAATCAACACCACGGTTTTATCTTTGAGTAATTCCCAAGCCAGATCCTGCAAGCGGTAACGTGTTACCGCATCCACCGCAGAAAAAGGTTCATCCATTAAGATAACGGGCTTATTCTGCATTAATGTTCTGACCAGTGCGACACGCTGGCGCATACCGCCCGACAGTTTTTGAGGCAAGCAGTCTGCACTATCTAAAAGTCCGACCTTTTCAAGCAATGCCAATGCAGCTTCTTTTTGAATAGACGCCGCAGCCTTACCGAATTTAGCGCTTAATGTAACGTTGTCCAGGACCGACAGCCATGGCATCAATAAGTCCTGTTGCGCCATATAAGCAATGTTGTTTTTTAAATCAAATTGAGGGGGAGTGGTCTTCAGTTCGCCGGACCAACTTATTTTTTGATCAACTAACCCCGCCAGATAACGCAGCAGAGAGGTTTTCCCACAACCACTGCGGCCCAAAATACAAGTCCATTGCCCGGCAGGGAAGCTCATATTAAGGCCCTGTAATGTTGCCGTTTTACTGCCAATATAATGCAGGTAACCAGCACTGATATCTATTTGCAGCGCTGGAATTTTGGCCGATAAAGCCCGCATGCTAGCGGACATTCGCATGCCCAGCAAAAAAATGGTTTACCGGGCCATGGCCCTGCCCGACCTGTAATTGATCGGCATGCGCAATGGCTTGCGAGATATAGTCTTTGCCCAACTGGACGGCGCGTAAAAGCTCATTCCCCTGCGCCAGATACGAGGCGATTGCCGACGAAAGAGTACAACCTGTACCATGGGTATTAAGCGTGTTGATGCGAATGGCATGTAACTGTTCAACATGATTAGGGAAGATAAGCAGATCAGTGCTGTTTTTATTATCCTGTAAATGTCCGCCTTTAAGCAGCACCGCATTGGCGTTTAGTTTACGGAGCTTATCGACCATCTCCCCCATGCCTTGTACATTGGTTGGCAGGTCAGAATCAATCAATGCGGCCGCTTCGGGCAGGTTAGGCGTAATAAGATTAGCTAAAGGGAGTAGTTCCGATTTGAGCGTACCGATCGCAGATGCTTTTAGCAATAAGTCTCCGCTGGTTGCAACCATCACCGGATCAACCACTAAAAACGCAGGACGATACTGTCTTATTTTTGCCGCCACAAGTTTTATGATCTCACTGTCGGACAACATCCCCACTTTAACAGCCACCACATTCAGATCGCTAAAAACCGCGTCAAGTTGCTTTTCTATATGTTCAAGGGGAATAGGGAAAATAGCGGACACCCCAAGGGTGTTTTGAGCGGTAATCGCGGTGATCACTGAACAGGCGTAACCGCCTGTTGCTGAAATGGCTTTAATGTCAGCTTGAATGCCTGCACCACCGCCACTATCGGAGCCTGCAATAGTCAATACGACGGGTGTTGAGAAACGTTGAGCAGTAGGTATTGCTGCAGTAAGGTTTGACATAAAAGCTCCTAGAGTGGGGTTCAAGGAACTATATCAAGCCAAATATTTATGATAAGTGTAGAAGGAAGAATCAAAAACAAGACTTATAGTTCCCTACGCCAGTATTAACTGAATCAGGTTCAACGGGTCTCGCACTATGCGCTCTCAGCCTTCTGGCCCCCCGACTATACTTGTAGCAATAATAACAAGTTTTATTGAAAGAGCAAGTACCCTTTTTGCCACATCACGCATTTTTTTAGCCCTAATTTATCTATAAACCAATAAAAATCAGTGGCGCAATTTATATTGTTGAGTTTAAAAAATTCAACTTTGGTTAATCCGATCGCCACTTGTTTATCAATAATTCTTAGCCAATAAACTTATCCATCAATTGCCATAACAATGCTCTCCTTAAAAAGAAAAGCATGACAAGATCGACTATTAATCGGGAGGCGGGATTAAGCGCTTACCAAAGGATTCCGACAGCGTTTTACGCCACGGTTTTAACAGGTAGTTAAGCACCGTTCTATCACTGCTTTTAATATCAACCTGAGCGGTCATGCCCGGCAGTATTTCTAATACCCGACCTGAGGTTGTAATCACCGGCGAGGTTTTGGTGGTGATATGCACCCGGTAATAGATTGCTTCCCCCTGCCCGGTCTTTTCTTTTAGTGTATCCCCACTGACATAGATAACTTCGCCGATAACACCACCGTAAATAGTGTAATCAAAAGGATCAAAACGTATCGTCGCTTCTAACCCCTTTTGCTCCTGGCCAATATCAGTCGGGCTTAACTTAGCTTCAATAATCAGCTCATTGCTAAAAGACTGGACAGCCAATCATTTTTTCTGAGTTGACCACTATCATTGTGGCTATGTACAAAAACTTTACTGCTATGTGGATAGTCACCATACAAAAATACACGACGAATGCAACGGGTAATCCATCAAAAAAGTACCGCTTTCCTTAGTTAGTGGCTGATGAAACTTACTGGCAAACAAATAAGCTGTAGAACAAGTTATTGTCGTGCGCTACCCTCTATTATGTTACTTACAAAGCTTTACACCTCATAATAGGAAAACAGAGATATGATTACTTTGCACGGATTTGCCGCCAGTAACTATTACAATCTGGTGAAACATTTACTGCTATATAAAGAGCTGCCCTTTCAAGAGAGCCTAACTTACAGCGGAGGCGACGACTGGCGGGCAATAAGCCCAATGGGGAAAGTCCCGGCAATAACTACCGCCGATGGCCGCTATTTATCTGAATCTAGCGTCATTTGTGACTTTATCGAAGAGTCTTATCCCGCCAAGCCGCTCTACCCTGCTGATCCCGGCGAACGCGCAGCTATACGGCAAATCATGAAAATAGCAGAGCTTTATTTAGAGCTGCCCAGCCGACGCCTTATTCCCTACGCCTTTTCTGGCAAGACAGCACCCGAAGAGATTCAGACTGAAATAAGCACAGTGTTAAATCGTGGGGTTGGCGCGATGCAGCTTTTGTGCAAGTTTTCGCCTTGGATTGCGGGCGATAAAATGACCCTGGCTGATATTTATGTTTATTATGTCAATACTATAGTAAATGCGTTTAGCGCCAGTCAGCTCAACCGCGACATTCTCGCTGAAATACCGGGCATGCAAGCGTGGACAGCTTTAATGAGTGAATCAGCTATTACGCAAACCGTGGAGGCCAGCCGCGTGGCAAACATGCCTGATTTTATGGCCTACGTAAAAGCACAGCAGCCAGCTCCCAAAGCCTGAGAATATTCAAATTTCGATGACTAACAAGATAAGGCTCAAATCCACTATCACAAAGAGCATAGAGGCGCTACACAGCGAAAACGAGTATCTGCTGAATTAAATAATTTACTCATTCTATGCTCTGCGTGGTAATTTTTCTGGCGGTATTTCTCATGCTCCGTTGGGTACATAACGGTTTACATTACCTTACTGTGCATTACCACGCGGAGCCTGAAAAAAAGTTAAAAACCCGTACTGATCAGTATAGTAATAAAGCTTGATTCAACCTCGATAAAACGGCGATACCTTGCCAAATGGAAAATAATAATTAGCGTATAATAGCGTAGTAATGGCGGTGGTTATTTGGCCGATGACAACCTCCAAAAAAAACCGCCTTGATCTTCATAAACAATAAATAATGCTTCACTGAGTTTATTAACTTTTGAGTTTATTAACTTACCCTGCCATTCTAAGCGGCCTCTCATCGAGGATATTTTCCATATATTAGTTGTCCTAATAAATGTAATTTTTGCAACAGAATAATTAACGAAACTTTGTTTATGATGATACCAAATGCATTAAAGATGTGGTCTTGTATTGCGCAGGAAAAATAAACACTAGCAAGGCATGAGTTGCAGGAAGTCGTTATTCTCCTTTCAAGGCTTATAACGCAGATAAGGTTAATTTTAACCAGTAAGGCTGATCACTTATTTGATGCGTTTGGTATTAGTACTAGGGTCTGTTGACCTTTCGTGTGCGTTTTTGCAGCAACTTGTGCGCATTTCATACAATACCGAGCGTAGGCCCTGTAGTTATTCTACATAAGCAGGCGATAACGTAGTCGATCGCATGCACAAA
>JBLHWW010000189.1:0-5345 GCA_047629075.1 Psychromonas sp.
TATTGAGTTGCGCACAAACCGTCTCCAGCACCCATTGCCCAATCGGCAGTATCAACCCTATGTCTTCTGCCAACGGAATAAAGTGCTGTGGAGGAATTCTGCCACGTTCCGGATGCTGCCAACTAATTAAGACTTCTGCACTTGAAGATTGACCGCTGTGGTCTACTTGTATTTGATAGTATAATTGAAATTGCTGTTGTTCAATGGCTCGCCGTAGCTCATTTTGAAGATCAACACGGGCAATGATAGCCTTCTGCATCATTTGGTCAAAAAAGCACAGGCTATTACCGCCCTGGTTCTTGGATTGATACATGGCGATATCGGTCTGTTTTAACAGTTTCTCTGCTGTCAGTTGATGCCCAGTGAACAATGAAGCGCCTATGCTGGTGGTATTATGGTAAAGGATTGTGCTGAGTTGGTAAGGTTGGTTGAGTGATAGACTGATTTTTTTCGCTATTTTTTTAGTTTGATCTGCGGCTTCAAGGACATCTTTACTCAGACTTTCCAATAGCACTACAAACTCATCCCCGCCAAAACGGGCTACAGTATCCCCTTCTCGTAGACATGCTGTTAGGCGTTCTGCAGCCTGTTGCAACAGCAAATCACCAATATCGTGTCCCTGTGTGTCATTCAGATTTTTAAAGTGATCCAAGTCGAGAAACAGAAGCGCGCCTCGCAGACCACTATGGGCGCTAACAGCTAAAGCTTGATTGAGCCGGTCAAGAAAAAGACGGCGGTTAGGTAACTGCGTGAGTGGATCATAGAAAGCCAGCCTCTCAATTTCATTCGATGCGGCTTTACTCGAGGTGATATCAGTGAGTGTTTTTACGTAGTTGGTGACCATTCCCTGTGCATTTTTAACGGCCGTAATGTGCAGATATTCTGGATAAACTTCATTATTTTTACGCTGTGCTTGGATTTCACCCTTCCATAATCCGGTACTGTTGATGATATCCCACATGGCGGTGTAGAGCACTTCACTTTGCATACCTGAGCTTAGCAGGCGAGCTGTTTGGCCAACAACCTCTTCCGCGCTATAACCTGTAATCTCAGTAAAGGCACGGTTTACTCGAAGAATGGCATGCTGTGCATCGGTCACCATCATGCCAACTTGGGATTCGAAAACGGTGGCGGCGATGCTAAGCTCTGTATTAGCGATGGCAAGCTCTGCAGCCCGTTTTTCTTTCTCGTTATTTTGAAAGCTGAGTTCTTTATTGGCGATGGCAAGCTCAGCAGCCCGTTTCTCTTTCTCGTTATTTTGAAAGCGGAGTTCTTTATTGGCGATGGCAAGCTCAGCAGCCCGTTTCTCTTTCTCGTTATTTTGAAAGCGGAGTTCTTTATTGGCGATGGCAAGCTCAGCAGCCCGTTTCTCTTTTTCATTACTTTGAAATAGAAATTTTTTATTGGCGATGGCAAGCTCAGCAGCTCGTTTCTCCTTCTCGTTATTTTGAAAGCGAAGCTCTTTATTGGCGATGGCAAGCTCGGCAGCCGCAATGACCAGTTCGCCGGCAAGATCGGCGATGATTAGCTCGTTAGAAAGTTTCTTTTTTTTCGTCATTTATAAGTAAATTCTCTTTTTTATCAACAATTTCTACCGTAGGTTGTGTCTGGATCATACTCGCCTCAGTACCTCTAAATTGAATTTTTTGTGAAGGGGTTGATTACTGATCAATTCTGCTGCTAATAATTTAAAAAATCTTAAAATCAATTGGATAGAGTCAACGCTAGCAAGCTTTAACAAAGGGATACTTTCACTTTCCCTCAATTATCAAGTCATTGCAGTTGCTTTCAATACGCCACTTTAATCTTTGGTACTGATATAATCCCTTGAATAACATAGCAAAAACAAGGTAAGTGATCATGAGCCTATTGCCCAGCGAAGATTAATAAGTACAGCAAAAATCCGCGTTCTTTTACCTTCGCAGCGTAATTCGCTAGCAATAGAATCAATGTTATGTTTGATCAAATTAACAACTAAGCGACTCACTCGGTTAACTTATAGCGGACAGTCTGATCGAATATAAGCAAATTACGAAAAGCGTCAATAAAACCAGAATTTTATTGATTTTTGAGGCTGTCGTTAGCGCTTTATTTACATAAAAAAACAGGATCAATGGTTAATCACGGCTCTATTAATAGCAGAAAAACTCATTGAATACCAAGTAAATATAAACTACCCTATTTTTTAAATAGGCAGGCTGAAATGAAAAATTCTACGGTCTACTAAACTATCAAGGGGGTTATTGTGGCAGGTGAGACAAACTTAATTAAGTTATTGGCTTCAATGAAACCAGTACTGCTGGACCAAGAATATGTTTTTTGTACTATTGAGGGAGCGCAATACGGGGATTATGCTGAGATTTCACCCTTAGCGTCATATCTTGAATCTGAAGGTTTAACACTTTTGGTAAGCAGAGATAATGCACAACAAGCGAATCTGACATATGAGAGTGTCTTTAAATGTATCACATTAACGGTTCATTCCAGTCTTGAAGCCGTTGGTTTAACAGCAGCCGTTTCAAGTAAGCTGACAGAAAAAGGGATCAGCGCTAATGTGATAGCTGCTTACTATCACGATCATTTCTTTGTACAGGCTGAAAAAGCCGACATGGCGATAGCGGCTTTAAATGAATTTGGCAGCTAACAGGTCAAATAATTGGACGTATTATTAAGGCTGTCACGGTCTTATCTGCATAGCTCTGGAGATCTTCAGTGAATTATCTAATTCAGGAAATTAAATCGCAGCACGATATTAAAGTGTGCGCTATCATTAAAAGGGTCGGCCGCGAATACGGTGCAATTGGCGAAGGCTTTGGTCCTTCGGATGCCGAAGTTAATGCCATGAGCAAGCACTACAAAAATGAAACTGCTAGTCGCTATCTTGTCGCAAGTATTGAAGGCTGTCTTGTCGGAGGCAGTGGCATTGCGTCTTTTAATAACAGTGATGAAATTTGTGAATTACGAAAGTTATTTCTTTTACCGGAAAGCCGAGGGTTAGGCATTGGCAAAAAGCTGACGGAAGATTGCCTTGAATATGCAAAAAGTAAAGGTTATAAACATTGTTATCTGGATACCCTGAGCAGCATGAAATCGGCTGTCGCTTTATATAAAAAGTTAGGGTTTCAGTTTATGGATAAGCCATTACCGGGAACCATCCACAACAGTTGTGACGTTTGGATGCTAAAAGAGCTATAAAACAGTGTTGTAGAAGAAGCCCTTTTTAAGATGAGAAGTGCCTTTCATATGCGGATCATGATCGCCGTTATTAGTGAATATATCATTGTTCTGTTTGTACAAAAAAAGGTGTGCTTAAAGCTATTGGTTGCGCAGCTGCAAAGTTTAAAAAACTTAGCGGGGCTGAATCCAAAGATTAATTATAACTATTTGATACTGTAAAAATAAGGCTAATGAGTGAATCACTTATTAGCCTTATTTATTAAAAAACGTATCTACCGAGGGTTAAATTTTATCTTTATTTTCTTTTTTATCCCGTTTCTCATTGCGTTTTTCTTTCAGTGTTTTTTCAGATTTTTTCTTTTCTGATTTTTGTGAATCTTGTCCTTTAGCCACGATTTTATCCTTTATTATTGTTAGATAGGTTGACTGGAACTGTTTTTATAGCACTTTAAACTGCTATTATTAGCGAGGATTATTTTCATTAGCTAACACTTTGAGCATACATCAAATAAAAATAAGCGGTAGTTTAAAAGTGCTTTATTTTAAAAAATATTTTTATTTCTTATTAGCACCCACATGGCGGCCTGTAATTGTTCAATAACAAGAACAGAAAACCCTTTTTCTTCCATATTTATTGTTTTTATTTCTCTTAGATTCAGATAATAAGTGCGTAACCTGATTCAGATTAAATAATACAGTTTCACCGGACGGCTAAAGTGTTTTTTAATCCTGATCTTGCGGTTGTAATTATCTTTAGTCTCTGTCCATTATTTAAATTGTCTTTAGAATGTGCTGATAAATAACTTTTATTTCCAAGAAAAAATTATATTTTTTATTTTTAACTCATCCCCAAACAGCCTCTCTTTCACGCCCAGATGCTTCTGTTAATGTAAAACTCGCAATATTGCCCGTATTATCAACCAGTAAATAGCCTTTAAAGCCATAGTAAGTTTCGGAAATAATGATAACCAATGTATTTTAAAATATTTCCAAATAGCCTTGTCTATATCATGTGAAAGAAATTCTCCCACAACTTTCATCGTAATAACTTCAATATCACTTAAGGCAGGCTCAAAACCTTTACTTCTTAATTTTTCATTTACGATAACTTTGGCAACATTCTCATCTGTCCAGCAATAAACCCAAATGATAAATTTTTCTAACGGCATGATCTTTTCACTTTATTTGTTGTTGGGCAATAAAAAAATAAGGTTAGATCATGCCTTTTTCAATATTTTTCCCATTTAAAAGTCGCGCACGGCGTTAAGCAATGATGAATTTATAGGCTAAAGATCCTATTAGCAATGTCAGTGATATTGTTAAAGTTCTTTTGATTAAATTAGGACCATATTTTAAAGCGGAAGAGCTACCAACATGATTCCCCAATAAGTTCATTACCACCAGCGGGATTGCTAGCATGTAAAGTACATTGCCGGATAAGGTAAAGGCGATTAAAGCACCTATGTTAGATGAAAAATTAAAAAGCTTTGATGTTGCTGAAGCTGATACAAGATCAAAACGAAGCAAGTAGTGCAGGGCAAGAATCAGAAAACTTCCTGTTCCAGGACCAAAAAAACCATCGTAAAATCCAATAATCAGGACGGCTACAGGCACACCAAGTAATATGATTTTAGGATTAATTTCACTTTGATCGAGCTCTTTTGTTTTCTTAGGCATGAAAGATAAGAGGATCCCAATAGGAAGCATTGCCATGATGATCTTCCCTATGGTATCCGGATCAAAATAGAGTATAGCTTCGGCTCCCAAGTAAGCGCCAAGTAATCCGGCGGGGATCCCTGTGCTCACCGCTGCCCAAACGACTTTTTTATTGCGAACAAAATTACGGATCGCAGCAGTTGTACCTAAGGTACTGACTATTTTTTCCTGACCTAAAGCAACTTGAGGTGGTAAACCTGCAAGGATGAAAGAAGGGACAAGTATTAATCCGCCTCCTCCCGCGACGCTATCAATAAACCCTGCGGCAAATGCTGATAACATCAATGCTAATAAAATCCACAAAGTAATGTCGTGACTAATCCATTCCATGATCTTCTTCCTTATTTCGTTAATTTTTTAACGCATTGATGGTCATAACTTTTAATCAAAACCGACGTATCCATAGGCCCTAAATTTTGAGTTTGGAGCTCAGCATAAGCGTTATCTACTTG
>JBLHWW010000190.1:0-5334 GCA_047629075.1 Psychromonas sp.
CAATCTCAATCAAATCGCACGACTCGCAAATGCCGAAGGCATGAGTGCTCTTAACTCAATAGAAATTATCAGCGTTTTAAATGACATCAAAGCAGAGCTTGAAGGCATTAAAAAGCAGCACAAGAATGTTAGTTAAATTTAATTCACGCGGAAAAGGTGGCGGTTTTAGCCCATTAAAGTATTTATTGGGCGACTTTGGGACGGTGGACGGGAAGATGCCGAGCAAGGCAGAGCAAGATAAGGGAATTGGCAAAAGGAGCGTTAAACCGCTCATTCTGCGTGGTGATGCTGAGCAAACAAAACAGTTGATAGATGGCCTATCATTTAAGAGAAATTACACCAGTGGAACACTTAGTTTTACAGAAAGTAATATTTCTGCCGAGCAGAAAAATAAGATAATGGATGACTATCAAAACATGCTTTTAGCGGGTTTAGACGCTAATCAGTACGATGTTTTGTGGGTTGAACATCGCGACAAAAACCGATTAGAGCTTAATTTTTTGATTCCAAATGTTGAATTGGTCAGCGGAAAACGTCTACAACCTTACTTCGATAAAGCTGATAGAAAGCGCGTGAATGCTTGGCAGCAAGTCACTAATCAAAAATATGGTCTTACAGATCCTCACGATCCCTGTCGCAAACGTGCGGCAGTCACAGCACATGATCTACCGTCTGAAACGAAAGAAGCCAAGTTAGCTATAAACAAAGCCATGACAGAGTCCATTTCGAGCGGTTTTGTTAGTAATCGTGAAGATGTACTTCAACAGTTAAGAGAGTGGGAATTTGAAATTGCAAATGAGAAACCCAAATCAATTTCCATCAAAAATCCAAAGACAAATATAAATTTAAGACTAAGCGGGGGTATATATGAGCGAGATTTTGAGCTTGGCAAAGAAGGCACAGAACGAATCGAACGCGCAGAGCGAGAGTATAAAAAACAGCGTGAGCAGCGGTATGAAGAAGCTCGAACAACACTTGATGAAGCATATAAAAGAAAGTGCGAGTACAACACGCAGCGTTATAGCGCAGCAGCAAAAGGAGATAATAAAACAAAACAAGCTGAACCAGCAGCAGATACAAAAGGCATCGTTCAAGGCCTTGCCGCCATTCGTCATGGGCGTAACAGTCGGCGCCTGCCTAGTTCTACTGATATTAATAATAGCTCAGAAATTCAGCATTCAGCTATAAAAGAGGTGGTATCAAAAAATGTCAGATGTAAATCAAGAATTAGTACGTGCATTAAAACTGTTATCGACGCAGTACGAGCAGCAGTTCAGCGAAGTGAGTCAGCAGATAGCAGAACTAGGCGAGCAAATAATATTGCTAACGAACTCGCCAACGAAAGATTTAAACAGCAAAAGCTCAAGCAACAACAGCGAGGACCTGATGAAGAGCGTAGAAGCTTCCGCTTGTAAAGGTTGTGAAAACGCACTTTTTTTTGCAGTAGACAAAACCAGTACTCCATCTTTCGATTGCCTCATATCCAGCGCCGTAACAAGTCCGGTCTTTGATTGCTCGAAGAGAACCGTAGCAGTTAAAGAGTAAAAACTTAATGCATCTGCTAACGCAGATAAGTTATTTATAATGGCCTGTCGGCCACTAAAAGAATCTGGCTAAAAAGAAAAAACCTTGAAAATCCGAATGTGATTATCGTAATTATGTAATTACGATAATTAAAGGTTTTAATTCTGTTATTTTAAATTAAATGTGTATTATTGATTTAAATAAGGTATAATGATTTATCACTTAAGGAAAGCTCTTAAATGAAAAAGCCCCTATGACAATGTCATAAGGGCCCGTTACCAAGGTGCTATAACACCTTTATAACTATCCGTAATAAACATTTAGAAGGTATTACAGACATGAAAAGTATAACTGAACTGGCTTCACTGGCCAACGATCCGCAAAACACTTATGTAGTTTTAGTTAATGACGATGCAGGAGCACAGCACTGGTCATTGATTCAAAGCGCCAGTGATATAAGTCAACTAACATCCTTAGAGCAAATCGCATACGCTCCGCAGTGCCTGGCGTTAGGTAATATCACCAATATTGCCGTGGCAAGTTGCCAGTATATCCTCGCTTAATAAAGCCCAGATTATCTTTAGCTAATTTAAATTAAAAGTGTACTTTTGATTTAAATGTAGTATAATGATTTATCACTTAAGGAAGGGCTTCAAAATGAATAAATTACAATCACACGAGATCCAATCACTCGATTTAGATATGCAGATTAACGAAACAATAGCCGTGCGAATGGACGGATTTTATGAGCTTGTTGTTTGTACAAACGACGCGGATGGTGAATATGCAAGTGTCCTTGTAACCCAGAAAAACAAGGTGCGACAGTTTAAAACACTCAATGCTGTTGACTCGTTTTTGCTCTCCATAGACATAGATAATTTCGTCGTCATGTCTGAATATGATTTTAATGAAAAAGGTTTTTAAAAATGAAAAAATTACTCGGTTCAATTTGTTTGTCAATGTTAGCTTTGCAAGTTTCTGCTCATACCAATGGCGATATTCGCGCTTTATTTCCAAGTGAAATACCGCTTCAAGATTTACCTAAATTTGCCGCAAAGAGATCTTATTCGGTTTTGTCCTCATCACCAAAAGCGAAGTCTTCGACTACCGTTGCCGATGTCGTTATATTTTATCAACCGTCTTTTGCTGCTAAGTATGGCAAGCGTGAAGCTTTTAAACGCGTATCAGCATGGGTTGATTTAGCTAATAGAAGTTATGCGCTTCATGGTCATGATTACGTCATAAACGTAAGTGATATTGTGCCTGTTACGTCTGTGTCTGATGATGTGCCGTGGGAGAATGTTAGAGATGAAGATGGGAATATTATTCAGGACGGTGCTGATTATATTTTCTCTGGGGCAGTGCTAAACGCAGGCAATACAGAGTATGAAATTTATCAGCAAAAATGGAAGGCTGATTTTGTTATCTATGTAAGAGAGCAAAGAGAGGGCGACTACAGCCTAGGCTCTGCAGGCATTGGCGGTGAATCATCTACAGTATTAGATGATGGCGGCGACCCTGAAACATACTCACCATTGGCTCACGAACTAGGGCACAATATAGGAATGAATCATGAGGATGGTAACGCAATTGCTGGGCCAGAGTATGCGAGAGCGTGGGAGTGTGGTGGTAAGCGCACGATTATGTACTCTGCTTCAAACCGCAGTATAGTTTTGCCTCATTATTCATCACCTGATCTTTCTAACGGCGGTGAAATATGCGGCAATGCTGAAACGGCTAATAACGCTAGAATACTAGAAGAAAATTTTGTTCAAGCTACGCAGCGTAGACCTGGTGTTGAAAGTTTGGGTAGTGTGACATTTGATCAAGCCAGTTTTAATGGTGATGAACAATCGGGTGTGACTATTACGCTGGTTCGTGATGGTGATTTAACTGAAAGTTCTTCTGTAAAGGTGTTTGCTGAAGATGAAACAGCATTGTTAGGCCAGGACTACACTGAAACCTATGTGTTAGCTGAATTTGAGGCTGGTAGCGCGACAACTACGCTAACCTATCCAATTATTAAGGATGGTGAAAGCGAAGGAGCTGAGACATTTACAGTGCACCTTAGATTTCCTTATAAAATGTCTTTAAGTGAATCTAACCTTGCAACTATATCTATTACTGATAATGCGGAAGTTGGTAACGCGGGTCTGTTTTCTATAAGCGGCAACTCTGACCTAAATGAGGGTGATCTTGGCGAATACCTAGTGACACGGATCGGTGGGGTAGGTGATGCAGTGATAACTGTTCAGTCTGTTAATGGCAGTGCTAAGTCAGGTCAAGATTTTGTGGAGCTTAACCAAGACGTTGTGTTTGCAGAAGGTGAAGTCCAAAAAACAATTAACTTGGTCACGGTTGCGAATACGGTTGCTGAAACAGATGAAAGCCTAACTATCGAGATAAGCAGCACGAGTACAACGGCTGAATATGATGTGCAATCTGTTGTAGTTAACATTATTGATGATGATGTTGTTATAACGCCTGAAGTCGGCACCTTTGCATTAAGCGCCTCTGAAACTATCATTTCTGAGTCTGCTGGAAGCATAGTCATTAATGTTGTTAGGAGTAATGGTTCAGACGGTGCGGCAGTTGTAAGAGTGAGAACGGTTGAAGGTTCAGCGATAGCCGGTGAGGACTTCACTGCTGTTAATCAGGAAGTGACCTTTGCAGATGGAGAACTTGAGAAAACCATTACTATTCAGATACGTGATGATTCAAAGGACGAGGTTGGTACCACTTCATTCAACGTCATTCTTGAAGCTGCAAATGCAGAAGTGACCACTGGAAGTATAACTATTACGCTAACCGACAATGATGATGTGGTAGTAACGCCACCTACAGTTAATCCACCTGCACCTGAATCAGGTGGTGGTAGCACTGGATTATTCATTATTGTATTTCTTACCATGTTCACATTTATCAGGAAACTCGGATCGTTCTCAAAAAAATAAACCTTTAATAAAAATAAGAAGCCCGTATTTTGCGGGCTTTTTTGTCAATTAAACGAATACTAATATTTGATACGACACCTAGAATCCAGACTCTACTGTAGCATTCACAGTATAAGTTTGCTCCATACCTGATACTAAGTGTTTAACAGTTGCTATCGCTGTTCTTATGGATGTAACTGGAGTGTAAGGCACGTTAAGAATACAAGTAATCCCTACCCCATTACAATCGCCTGACCAAACAACGTCCCAGCCACCCGTATCAAAAATGTAGCTTCCAGCATTTAATGTTTCACCGACATTAAAATATACTTCTGTACCGCTGGGAGTAAAAACAACAGGTGTTTCATTAATACAAGAGTCAAGGCTAACTGTATCAAATGCATCCGTATCGATGTAACACCCTGACTTCACGCTTAAAAACGGATTCGTTCGTGTTCTGTTTTCATATTGCACACCCACACCCGCTGAGTCTTCCATGTCATCACGTAGAGCATTGGTCACTACGATTTGTATTGATCCGCTCGATATTGATTCTTCTGGTACAGAGGCATTAACACTGCAAGTAGGCGAAGCACTCCCACCAGGCACTACAGAGCCTGATGTACAGCCGGAAAAACTTAAGGCTGGGCCGTTCGTTATCCAACTGTAATTACAGCCTTGGCTACAACTGTTGATGTTGGCAGTCGCAACACCTGAAAAATTTGAACGAAAATCAGCTCGTGAGCAGTTAGGGCAAGTCAGACTCACTACGGGGGGGGACGCTACGCAGTATTTAGTCGTGTTAATACAATTATCCATATCATTTTCAAGTGATTCAAAATTGCCTGCGTTAGCGTTAACTGACGATTCTCCTGTG
>JBLHWW010000191.1:0-5312 GCA_047629075.1 Psychromonas sp.
ATGGAGTTTGTACAGTATCATCCGACAGGTTTACCGGGCAGTGGGATTTTAATGACCGAAGGTTGTCGTGGTGAAGGGGGAATCTTAGTCAATAAAAATGGTTACCGCTATCTGCAGGATTATGGTTTGGGGCCTGAAGTACCTGTCGGACAGACTAAAAATAAACACATGGAACTTGGCCCGCGTGACAAACTCAGTCAATGCTTCTGGCAGGAGCAGCAAAAAAGCAATGTCTTTAAAGGTGATCGCGGAGACTATATTCACATGGATCTTCGTCACTTGGGAGAAGAAAAAATTAATGAACGCCTGCCATTTATCCGCGAACTAGCAAAAGCCTATGCCGGCGTGGATCCTGTTTATGAACCCATTCCAGTTCGCCCTACCGTACACTATACAATGGGTGGAATCGCAACGAATGCGAAAACAGCAACCAGTCTGGCAGGGTTATATGCAATAGGCGAATGTGCTTCTATTGGTTTGCATGGCGCCAACCGCTTGGGTTCCAATTCGTTAACTGAGCTTGCCGTATTTGGTCAGTTAGGAGGCCAGGAAGCAGCAAATTACGCTCTTAATACGGTTCATCAGAATACAGATCCTTTAAAAAAACAGGCGAATGCTATTTTGGCCCGCACAAAAGCCTTATTACACAGCAATGGCACTGAAAAGATGGCCGATATTCGTTTAGAAATGGGAGACTGCATGGAAGAAGGTGTTGGCATTTACCGCACCAAAGAATCAATGCAAAAAACCATTGATAAACTTGCCAAACTTAAGGAGCGCTATAAAAAGATTAAGATTGTTGATAAATCCAGCGTGTTTAATACCGAGTTTTTATATGCTGTTGAATTGGGATATTTACTCGACAGTGCAGAAGCAATGGCACACAGCGCAATAAATAGGGAAGAGTCGCGCGGCTCACATCAGCGTATTGACGGTTTTGATAAACGTGATGATCAAAATTTCTTAAAACATTCACTCGCATATTATCAAGCTGATAAAGCACCGAAAATAAAGTATTCCGCCGTAACAATAACTAAAAGCCAACCCGCCGAACGTGTTTATGGTGGAGCATCGGACCAAGCAAACGCCGCCGCTGAAAAAGCAAAAGCAAAAGCAAAAACAGAGTCTGCAGAGGAGGAAGTTTAATGAACGCGTCAACTATTACAATAGATATATTAAGATACCGCCCAGAAATGGATGAAAAACCATTTACGCAATCTTTTGAAGTTCCGTACAACGCAGACTTATCTGTTTTGGAAACCCTGCAGTATATTAAAGATCATCTGGATAGCAGTATTAGTTTCCGTTGGTCCTGCCGCATGGCGATTTGTGGCAGCTGTGGAATGATGGTAAACGGCGTACCTAAATTAGGCTGTAAAGTATTCCTGCGTAATTATCACCCTAAGAAAGTCACATTAGCACCCTTGGCTAACTTTCCTATTGAACGCGATTTGGTGGTCGTCATGGATGACTTCATCGATAAATTAGAGTCTGTTAAACCCTATCTCATCCCTGAAAAAGAAAAAGATTTAGCGGCAGGTCCCCATCAGCAGACCCCTTTACAGATGGAAAAATTTAAACATTTTTCAATGTGCATAAATTGCGGACTTTGTTATGCCGCCTGCCCGCAATACGCCTTAGACAAAAAGTTTACCGGCCCAGCGGCCCTTGCATTGCTAGCGCGATACAACCGCGACAGTCGTGATAATGGTGAAGCGGAGCGGATGAAAATAGTCAATCAGGAAGAGGGAGTTTGGGGTTGCACTTTTGTCGGATATTGCTCGGTAGTTTGCCCTAAGGATGTTGACCCGGCTGCAGCAATTCAACTGCTTAAAGTCGACAGTAGTAAAGATTATTTAATTGGCATGTTTAAACCCGATTAAGGGGATAATAATACCTAAAGAAAAATCTTACTGACCTGAATTTTTAATTTCATTGATGACAGCTTTAAATTGTGGAGGTTAATAAAATGAGTAAACGCAAACCTTATGTGCGTGAATTGCCTATGGATTGGTGGCTGAAAAACGCTTTTTATACAAAATATATGATTCGCGAAGGCAGTAGTATTTTAATCACCTTATACAGCCTGATATTAGCCTGGGGGGTCTTGCGTTTAAGCCAGGGTGAAGGCGCTTTTAATGCCTGGATGGCCGCATTACACCATCCATTTTCAATTATTCTACACCTTATCGCGTTAGCATTAGCCCTGTATCATACTGTTACCTGGTTTTCGCTTGCGCCTAAAGCTATCGCTTTATGGATCAAAGAGAAAAGATTACCAGACAAGTTTATTATTGCGGGTCATTATGGCGCATTCGTTGTAGTGAGTATTTTCTGTCTAATAATTATCACCCTGTAAGGAGAATGAAAATGTCCAATACTACAGAGAAAACCTATACACGTTCACATGAACCCATTTTCTGGGGATTATTTGGTGCGGGAGGTATGCTCACCGCATTCCTGACACCCGTGATGATTTTGATAACTGGCATTCTAATTCCACTTGGTTTAATAGATAGTAATAATCTTAGTTATGAAAAAGTGCATCACTTTGCTACAAGCTGGTACGGTGCAGCCATTGTATTAGTGCTGGTTGCTTTACCTTTATGGCATACTCTGCATCGTATTTACCATGCGTTACACGATCTAGGCATAAAACGAGGACGCGATTTGCAACAGGTTTTCTGTTACGGCTTTGCTTTTGCCGTCAGTATATTTGTTTTTACCCTACTGCTGCAGATGTTCTAGTGGTTACCTGCTCTAAAAAAAAACCAGCTAATTAGCTGGTTTTTTTATCTTGATATTCAATTATACCAAATTCATGCCCATTTATGCTTGTTAAAACTCATGCTAGATAGACATAAAACTACGTTTTAGTCTTTGTTATTGATTTTATAATTAGAACAACTAGTTACTGCAATCAATGCCTTGCTTTCGTGCGTTTTTCCAGCGCCTAAATAGATTATCTAATTAGTGGAATTGGTATTACTTGAAGATATCAGAGAAATTTATTTTTTCACTCGGCCTACATATTCAGCGCTGCGGGTATCAACTTTTACAATATCACCAATCTGAATAAATAAAGGCACTCGAATAAGAGCACCCGTTGCCAGAGTAGCTGGTTTTCCACCGGTACCTGCTGTATCACCTTTGAGTCCCGGATCCGTATCTTTCACTTCCAGTTCAACAAAATTAGGTGGTGTGACGGTTATTGGTCTGTCGTTCCAAGTAGTGATGGTACAGATATCCTGCTCAACCAGCCATTTAGCCATATCACCAACCGCTTTTACATCTGCCGCAATTTGCTCAAAAGTCTCATTATTCATAAAATGGTAAAACTCATCATCGCTGTAGAGATATGAAAGCTCAATATCCATAACATCAGCAGATTCAACTGTCTCACCAGATTTGAAGGTTTTTTCAATCACTTTACCCGATAAAAGTTTGCGCAGTTTAACCCGACTGAATGCCTGTCCTTTACCTGGTTTAACGAATTCATTGTCGATAATCGCACAAGGCTCATTATCAAGCATAAATTTTAGCCCGCCCTTGAATTCACTGGTATTATACGTTCCCATCATTACCTCACTATAAATTGATTTATAAAATATGCTGCAAATAATTACTACGGATAATACCGATGTGTTGCCTAGTTGGCAAAAAGAACTCGCGAATACGGTCAAAAATCCACAACAACTATTAGAATTATTGGATATATCCCCAGAAAATGTACCGTTAAGCTTAAAAGCCCGTAAAAGCTTCCCAATGCTGGTACCGATGCCCTTTATCAAAAAAATGAAAAAAGGTGACATTAATGACCCATTATTACTACAGGTTTTACCTATAAGCGATGAAGAATTAGTTTCTGAAGGTTACAGTACAGATCCTTTAGAAGAGCATGATAGTGCCCTTCCCGGTTTATTACACAAATACCAAAGCCGCGTATTACTGATCTTAAAATCGGGTTGCGCGGTTAATTGCCGTTACTGTTTCAGGCGACATTTCCCTTATCAGGATAATAATATTAATAAAAAACAGTTACAGGAAATTATCACTTACATCAAATCCCACCCGGAAGTAAATGAAGTCATATTAAGCGGAGGTGATCCCTTAATGAGTAAAGATGATTTCTTGCAACATGTAATAGATGAATTGGAATTATTACCACAATTAACACGATTAAGACTGCATAGTCGTCTACCAGTTGTGATCCCTTCTCGAGTCACTGACCAACTGTGTGATATGTTTAATAAAAGTCGTTTAAATGTGGTCTTCGTATTACATATCAACCATGCTAATGAGATAGATCAAATATTTAAAAATGCAATGAATAAACTCCATCAGGCTGGCGTGCAGTTATTAAATCAAAGTGTATTATTAAAGGGCGTAAACGATAACAGTCAGACACTAGTTGACCTTAGCGAAGCTCTTTTTGAGGCACATATACTGCCTTATTACCTGTTTTTATTAGATAAAGTGCAAGGTGCTCAACATTTTGATTTACCCGAACAGCGCGCGATACAATTAACCCAAGAAATGAGCGCGGCATTACCTGGTTATTTAGTGCCTAGATTAAGTAGGGAAATTGCTGGCGAAAAGCACAAAACTTTAATCGCCACATAAAATCACAACAAACGCAGAGTCTTATACCAATCCGCATAAGTAAATGGTCTAAAATTGTGCAGGAAAAAATAATGATAGTAAGACGTTTGATTGAGCAGTAGCTGGCTATTGAGATTGAAAACAACGAAACTAGCGTTAATTTTAACAACTAAGATGGGTCAGATATTTATGCGGATTGGTATATTCATCGTTAAGTTAAACATAGAGTGCAGCTTAACCTGTGAAGCCTATAACGATGATAGAATAGGTACAAACAAAGATCTGCGAATATCTAAGAAATCTGTTCAGTATTAATTCGCTATAATCGCTTTTAAAAGGGGCAAACAATGAATAAAGAAATTGTGATTAAACAGTTACAAGAAAATATAAAAATCATTTACCATCGTGCAATTGATGCAGATAAACAGCTAGAGCAGCTACGTCAGCAAAAAAAAGCGGGCTTTGCACAAATATTTACTAATGATAGTGCGTTTAAGAATCATTCCACGACCTTCTTACCTTATGTTGAAGAGTTAGCTGCCGATCTGCAAGCAATTCAAACTGATGATGACCAACATTACAAAACCTTAATTTCAGATATAGTTGTTAAAATTGAACTTCTGTTTAAAACGCTTAAGGCTTTTAAAGAAAATTTAAAAGGTGAACAGCCAGGATCAGAAAGTACCTAATAGCAATCCCACTCATTAGGT
>JBLHWW010000192.1:0-5293 GCA_047629075.1 Psychromonas sp.
TATCATTGCCCGTGTTGATCTTCAAAATGAGCTACGGCGAGCCATTGAACAACAGCAATTTCAATTATACTATCAAATACAAGTAGACCACAGCGGTCAATCTTCAAGTGCAGAAGTCTTAATTAGCTGGCAGCATCCGGAACGTGGCCGAATTCCTCCACAGCAGTTTATTCCGTTGGCAGAAGACATAGGGTTGATACTGCCGATTGGGCAATGGGTGCTGGAGACGGTTTGTGCGCAACTCAATACATGGCAAGAAAACCCTCTGACCAAGAACATAGTACTTGCTGTCAATGTGAGTGCCAAGCAATTACATCAAGTTGACTTTGTGGAACAAGTGCAGGCCACTCTGCAACGCAATGGCACTAACCCGGCGCGACTTAAACTAGAGCTAACAGAAAGCATATTGCTTGATAACATCAGTGACATCATTGCCAAAATGAAGGCGCTCAACAAGATAGGCATTCGTTTCTCATTAGATGACTTTGGTACCGGCTATTCATCTTTGCAATATCTGAAAATGCTGCCGTTAGATGAATTAAAAATAGACCAGTCATTTGTACGTAACATTGCCACCGACAGCAGTGACAGAGCGATAGTGCACACCATTATTACCATGGCATCCAGTCTGAATATGAACGTTATCGCAGAGGGTGTCGAGACCGCTGAACAGCGTCTATTTCTGCTTAATAAAGGCTGCTTGCGTTATCAAGGTTATTTATTTAGCAAACCAGTGCTAATTAAAGAATTTGAGGCTATTTTAAAAAGGCAGAACACCTCCCTGTTACTGGATAAAAAATAAAAGTACTGTTTAGCGATCCTCTTTTTGACGATAGAGTAAAGCTTTACAGCCTGTTGATTAACAAGAAGACAAAGCAAACTCGGTAAAAAAGTAAATTATTTTATCGTTTCCAGAAAACGTTAATTAACGCGCCGGTCATGATCAAAGTGCCACCAATGATAGTCGTACTAGCAGGTATTTCACTAAAATAAGCCCAGCCAATAAAAACTGAAAATAGAACTTGTACATATGCATAAGCCGTTGCTTTATTAGCATCTGCGCTATGCAGAGCTTTAGTTAAACCTATTTGACCTATTTGCGTAAATATACCCACCAGAATCAATACACCTAATGCCGCTAAGCTGGGTATAACAAAATCACTGCCTAATAAAAAAATCGAAATAGGGAGTGCTATAATCGGAAAATAAAAAACAATCACCGAGCTATCATCGGTTTTGGTGAGCTTCTTAACAATCACATAAGCCACTGCACTGCCAAAAGCGCCTAACATGCCGGCACCAATACTTAACCATGAATATTGCGTTATGCTATCTTGCAGAAAATTAGGCTGAATCATAATAAACAAGCCCAATAAACTCAATACAATACAGGTAAGCGTTGAACGCTGTATATTTTCTTTTAAAAATAGCAATGCCAGTATTGCGGTAAACACCGGGTGTAAATACTGCAGGATAGTGGCCTCTGCCAGTGGCAGCGTTGTAATGGCATAATAAACAAGCATTAAAGCAAATGCACCGACTGTGCCACGAGCGATAAGCCAGGGTTTATTATTACCCCAAACCGAGATTCTTTTGCGCTTAACGTCAGCATAACTAATTATCGCTGAAACAATTGCCCGCGCGGCAACAATCTCAAGTACCGGAATACCATAAGCAGTATTAGCTATTTTTACACAGGCAGCCATCAAGGCAAAGCCAAGCGCAGATAGCAGCATATACCAGGCACTAATTGGCACTGAATTTTTTAATCTTGCATACATGTAATAATTAACCCGAAATAAAGTTGTTAAAACTCAGCATAAATATCAATTGATGAGGCATAACAGAGGAGGCTGGAAAAATTCTCATTTTCAGCCCCTCTGTGTAAAATAAAAAACTAAGGTAGTTTATATTGAGTTAATATTCAATGGATTACTCTGTCTTGAATAAATAACTAATTAAATTGACTTATAAATCAGTTTATTGAAGAGTATTATTTGCTCTTAGAAGGCTTATTCCCTAACTTAAAGCTAAGCTGTTTTGTACTATAAATCAGGAAAAACATCTTTTTCTGCGCCAGAATCACATTTATTACAATTTAATTCATAGCCTAACATTGAACACCACCCTCTTTCCGTTGTTACCCAGGGTCTATTGATAAAGGGTGAATTATACCTGACATGCTGAAAATAAGCGCAGCATAATTCAGCTACCCAATCATTTTCTTGATCCTTATGATATCCGATAATTGCTTGCTTCATTAATCCACACAAGCCCACCAAAGGGCTAAATAAAAATTGGTTAAAAAAACAGCAGAAAAGTAAAACGGCCCCACTATTATTAGTCCCGCTAAAATGAATTATAAGGGAAGCTACTTTGCGAGCCGATCCGTCCATTTTCCGCTATTGTTGTTGTCACAATTCTCTTGCGTATCGTATGAAAGATGATCAGTGATATTGTTGACCTTGATACCGATTTCAAAAAGTTTTTTATGGATTAGACTATTCAACTCGTGATGGCTTACCGTTGCCATAAAGCGCTGAAGGTTCTCATTGCTATCAAAAACACAAACTACTTTTAAGCTTTTAGGGAAATGAGCGTAATTAACTAAATGCGTTAACCATTCAAAACCGGCAACTTCCTTTAATTCGCTCTCGCATAGTTCGGTTAAAGCTAGCCTGATCTGATTATCCAATTTTTTATCCGTTTTACGCATTATTTATCCGTTTAATGGCTAATAAAATAGTTGGCTAAAATTAACCAACTATTTTTTGCTTCTTTATTAGGTGGTTATGTCTTTTTATGACTACCATCGCAGAGGGGTTGTGATGCTGTTTGTTTACAGCCACAAAAAAATACTTTTTTAGATTCTGTTGCGGTAAATCTTACTGGCGAAAATTCAGAACCTTGATGAGAACCATCACAAAAAGGTTGTTTCTCACTTTTACCACAAGCACACCAAGAGTATTTTTTACCTTGTTCAACTTCTACTGCAAAAGGCGTATCAGATGCTCGTACTGCTTTAGTCATGATAATTCTCCATCAGTTGATTAAACAATCGCCCTGCTCAGCAGCGATTAAATTGATGCTGTTTTTATTACAGGTTATGTTCCACAAAAACAGCGAAGACCGCACTCAAACACAGCGCAGAAACTTTGATATTTTAACTTGCAGCTAACCAAGTTTATTTTGCTCTTTTTTTATCAACCAAGCCGCTTAAATTAGACGCAGCAAGCGCAGCGCTTTAATTTTTCATGAGTCACTATAATGAATTTAATATTGTCCAAATTGATCAACATTCAAAATTAAACACACCCGTTATCAGCTTATCCGACTCACATCAGCCATTTCCACCATATAAACAGCGCGAGGAAACCAAATAAGTAAGTTAACCCTAACCAGGACAACACTTTCATTTTTTTGGTTAATGCAAGTCCAACAGGTAAGTTACTGCCGTTAACCAGCTTGTAATTAAGCAAAGCAAAAATGGGGGTAGTCATAAAGGCTAACACCATCGCAAAATTCAGCATCACCATCAATGATGAAACAAAGAACAAAATAACCACCATCGCACAAGCGCTGATCAATAACATCCAACTATTATGAAGGGGTTCATCATCCGCTTTTTGCAGCTGTGCTTTGGCTTCTGCAAGCGCACGCGCATAACCATCAATGACAGTAATAGTGCTGCCAAAAATACAACCAAAGGCAATCACTGCCATCAAAATTCGAGACCATTGACCAATAGTACTGGCATACATGCCTACCAGTTGATGAGAAAAAGCAATGCCTGACTTCTCTAAACTGTCGGTCTGACCGTGCAACACCAACGCGCCAAGGGCTAAAAATGCGATAGCTAATAATGCGGTGATGATATAACCCACGTTAAAATCAAATAAAGCAGATTGATTGGTCACTTTTATTTCTTGGCGTTGTCGTTTTAACCATAACGAGGTTAAGCAAGAAATTTCAATCGGCGCCGGCATCCAACCCATCGTAATCACAATAAAACCGATCGACGCAATAGTCCATGGCGAAGGGGAATTAAAATCAGCGGGTACAGCTTGTACCTGATTCGCAGCAACCATCACAGCTATCAGAGTGGTCACGGTTAATACCCCCATAATAATTTTTGCTAAACCTTCCAAAGCATTAAAGTGGCCGCGTAACAAAATTGCCAAACAGGCGATAATGACAATGGCAGATAACACCGAAAGAGATAAATCGAAAGGTAAAAAAATGCCTAATAAACTGGCACTAAAGATAGTTAACGCAGCCGTATTAATCACCGCTGAGATAGCGGTTAATAAGGTAAACAACCACAAATAACCTTTACCCATTTGCCCATAACCGGCGATTAAACTTTGCCCGGTGCCCATAGTATAAGTAACACCGGCCCTGAAAAATGGATATTTAAGAAAATTCACCAATAAAATCAGCAGTGCTAATTGCCAGCCAAAAATAGCCCCGGCTTTAGTTGACGCCACCAGGTGCGATCCGCCAACGGCAGCCGTTGCCATCATGATCCCAGGACCAAGCGATTGAAAGAGGTGGCTGAGTTTACTTTTGCGTGGGGTATCTACTATTGCGCTACTTTCCATGAACCATTCCTAAATTATTTTAATGTGCCATAGAAGAACACAGCGAGTAAAACAACGCAATAACCCAGCCTATAAAATACATATAACTTTATATAACTTTATATAACTTTACTAAAAAATAAGAAAAACATGAGTTTAAAGATCAATCAGAGATTTAAGTGCTAATCATAACCTGGAAAATAAAGCGCCTCCCCGTTTTAAATGTTGATAATAAATCGCAGAAGAGTCCACCATAGGAGTAAGTTGCGTCTGCGCGTAACTTACTCCTTATTAGTCAGTCATATCAATCAAGTAATGCTGACCACTATTTCGCTGTAAAACTTGAATGTCAGGAAAGCACCCAATCCAGCCAATCTTCATACTTACCGTCATTGTCCGTGGGTGTCCAATAGGTATCTCCAGAATGAAGTCAGCAACTTCATATGCCTCGGACTGAGGTGTCCAGTAGATTGAAGGCCAATCGAAATGGTTATACTACCCTATCTTATCGGCTATCGTACTCTCATACGTTTTGCTGGGCCCAAATAACTGTTGGATCCTCCAAGCATAATATTTAGACTAAATTGCGCCATGTACTTCACAAGCAGCTTATCCATTCTAACAGATAGCACCGTGTTCATAACGGGCCCACCATCCATGCCACGCCATTTTTTCCAAGCAGTCCAGTGTTTCCAGCCAAAGTATTATGTTTT
>JBLHWW010000193.1:0-5286 GCA_047629075.1 Psychromonas sp.
AAACCACTGAAACCACTAACCCTATGTTAGAGAAAGCATTTATCGATATTATTTCCTATAAAACATCCCCCGAAGATATGGTCAATATAGCTATTGAAGGAATAGAGCTATTTGAACAAAACATAACCAATATTAGAAATGAAGTAATACGTTTAGGTTATACAAACCTAAGAGTACTTAAACGCGCTCTTTTTAGGCTAAAACCCGTGCTACAAAAAATTAAAGAATCAGATGAGATCATTAAGGAACCCTCAGCGAAAATAGCCACTTCGACTATTCTAGCAATCTGCTTCGCATATTATGAAAAGCATTATACAAAACAAGAAATAAGAAAGAAAGAAGGTCAACACCGTAGTATTAAAGGGAAGGACATGGTTGAGCCTTCTGAAAAAGAAGAAGAACTCTCCAAAATATTCTCCACGGTTCAGAGAACAACGAATGCTATTAATTATTGCTTTGGTGAAAAATTAAAGATAAATATAATCAATGACTTGAATCTTCCCAAGAAAAAAGATCCATTAAACTCCATGATTACCGGGAACTATATTTATTTAAGCGAAGATGAGTTTGCGCAGGGAATGATTTTACTTAAAAGATTCATCATATCTAAGGAGACGGTTAACTTTGAGCAATGGGGAAAAGCATGTGGTATGTTACTTTATTTTTCTCAATTTAATTATATTGATGATACGCAAGAAAGTATTTGGGTTAAGATTAATAAATTCAAAGAAATAATCGATTTCGCCCCAAATAGTGGTAACACTCGCTGGATTAACAGCATAGAGAATGCAAAATTAAAAGATTTACTTCTAAAAGAATCCACCTGCGTTACAAATAAATCTGATGATATGGCAATAAAGGCTTTCAAAGATGTAATGGTACATTCATGGAGGGAAGCCCTAGAGACGCTTTCTGTCTGATCAGGTTTTATCTTTCACTGATTCTGATTTCCTCAATCAATGCATAGAAAACTGGGATGCCATTGATATAAGAGAATTCGACATGGTATTAGGTGAGCGATATAAACACCTTACCAGCAATAGCTATGAGCAGGAAATTATCAATTTAGAGGGTATTATAGAAATGCTGGAGGAAAAGCTGTTGAGAATGCAAAGCAGTTTTAAAAAAGGTGAATTAACTTATTTACTCAACACTTCCGGTAAGACCCTTAAACACCTGATAGATATTCAAGCTAAAAATTCGCGTGACTAGCGAACCATAATGAAATAAACCAATGTAACTACGAGATTCCCCTTCCATTTTTCTTGCAATGAACAAACGCTTTAGCAACAGAAATCATGGAGCGAATTGAACGCCAGTTCAGGCTTATGAGCGGGCTAAGCTCTGCGTGCCCTTGTTGATTTCTGTAGGTTCGGCTCTGCACATGGATGTGCTGTCCGAACTGGTGCGTTAAAAAGCGGTTGGGCAGTGCAAGATTAAAAAATGGCTAGGGGTGACGCTTTTTGCCTACTTTTTTTCGGCATTTAGAAAAAGTAAGGTCGCCGTCAGGGCGAAAGACCAACAAATAAAGTTAAACCAAAAGCCAGAAGCGAAAGCTTACTAATAACCGATGGGGTAAATAAACAAGTGAGTTCAAGCACCCAGAATTTAGCCTTATGCGCAGTTATCTTTATGCATCGCCTGTTATTAAACTGGAGATTGCAGGACTAAAATATAAAAATGCACATATTCCAAAAACGTTTCTCGCTACTTAATTAAACCCAGTATTTCTTTAAACTCTGTCGCTCGACAATCCCTGAGCAGTTCATATAGGCACATTTCTAATCCCGTTAGCTCAATGCCATGGTTAAGCAGTTTGCTGACTGCCAGATTTTTATTGGCCAGCGTACGTGAAGAAATACAGTCACACACTAATTGCACTTCAAAACCGGTGCGCTTTAGACTCAATGCGGTTTGATAAACACAAATATGCGCCTCAATGCCACAAATAAGCCATGTTTCTACGTTTGCTGTACGGACGGCTTGCATAAATTGGGGCGCTTCGCAGGCATCAAAAGTAAACTTGGCGATTGGCTGTTGAGTCTTCAACAGGGAACTAAGCTTCTCAACGGTTGAGCCCAGCTTGTCCGGATTTTGTTCAAGCCATATTATTGGTAAATCAAGCGCTTGAGCGCCTTTGATGAGTTTTTTACAATTTGCAAGCAAAGCGTCACTATCGTGAACCAAACCAGCCAGTTTCCCTTGTATATCGATTATAATAAGACCGGTGTTTTCTTTTCTTAACATAGATGCCTCTTTAAAGCTTACTACCTTATTAGCAATTACTAAACGATATGTTCAGGTAGAAAAATGAATTTTAAATAGAGTTATAATATCCGTTTAAATTACTTGTATTTTTGGCTCTATCAACAAGTTATCTTTAAAAAGCAAATACAGATCATATCCCAAAGTATTAATTGCCGACTTTCCGCTGGAAACACAGACTCTTTATTAATGCTCAAAACAATGACTAGCATGTATCGCAGGATTTTTTATGGCAAACAAGGTGCTAAGCCGCAATCAGCCCCTTGCCCTACTTAGCATTTCAACTCGTAACCTCTTCTCTAGCCCATAATTCGACTCATCAATATTATCTGCCTCGAGAATTTCAGACCGAATTCATTTCATAAAAATACTTAGAGTACAAAGTATCAAAGTATCAAAGTACATAAACCAACCATAAGAACAATACAGGCAGCCAAAAACCTATTGTTAATTGATTTTCACTGTTGAAATTGTTAGTATTCTTCGCCCAATTTTTAGTTAGTGATCTAATAACTTTAACTTCTACAACTATTCCGTTTTTACTTTTCGATTAAAAATATTAAAGGAAAAATATTATGAGTACCTTCGATGAATAACACATTCAATAAATACAGTATAGAAACGACTGACTATACCGTCGGTCAAGACAACATTCAAAAATGGGGATTCGACATTCATAACCCCGTATTCGGAATAAGCGCAGGACTTATTTTCCTACTCCTTTCTGCGCTTCTTATCGTCGATCCCACTACCGCCAAAGATGCTATAAATGGCCTTAAGAATGGCATTATCGATAATTTTGATATCTTCTTTATGTGGTCAGCCAACTTTTTCGTAATTTTCTGTTTGTTATTAATACTGTCACCCCTCGGTAAGATCCGTATTGGCGGCAAGAATGCCCTGCCTGAGTACTCTATGGTTTCATGGCTGTCGATGCTGTTTGCGGCTGGTATTGGAATAGGACTTATGTTTTGGGGGGTCGCTGAACCGACTGCATACTTTACTGACTGGTGGGGCACACCGTTTAACGTAGAAGCGTATTCGCCCGAGGCGAAATCGTTGGCCATGGCAGCAACCATCTTCCACTGGGGTATCCACGGCTGGTCTATTTATGCGATTGTCGCGCTATCGCTGGCATTTTTTACCTATAATAAAGGGCTGCCACTGTCGATTCGTTCTGTTCTCTATCCGATTTTTGGTGATAGGGCCTGGGGTTGGTTAGGCCATATAGTTGATATTATGGCTGTACTTGCAACTCTGTTTGGTTTGGCAACGTCGCTTGGTTTGGGGGCACAGCAAGCCACCAGCGGTATTAACCATGTATTTGGTACTGACGGCGGTATTGGTATGCAGCTGACGGTTATTGCATTCGTCACTTTTGTTGCCATTTTATCTGTTATTCGCGGTATTGAAGGCGGCGTTAAATTACTCAGTAATATCAATATGCTGTTTGCATTGGCTCTGCTGGTATTTATGACTTATATCGGCTTTGATGTCGTAAAGAGCTCTGTTCCTGAAACATTTATCGCATATGTAAAAAACATTATTCCTCTGAGTAGCCCCGGCGGTCGTGAAGACACGGATTGGATGCACGGCTGGACAGTTTTCTATTGGGCATGGTGGATTGCATGGTCACCCTTTGTAGGCATGTTTATTGCCCGTGTCTCTAAAGGCCGAACAGTACGTCAACTCCTGCTTTGCGTGATCGTTATCCCTACTCTGATGTCTCTTATTTGGATGGCAGTGTTTGGCGGAATCGCTATCGATCAGGTGGTTAATAAAGTTGGTGAACTGGGTGCCAACGGTTTGACTGACATTTCACTTACCTTGTTTCAGGTCTACGATGCATTGTCCTTTGGCTCTGCTATTTCAGTTCTGTCTATTGTATTGATACTGATCTTCTTTGTCACCTCGTCGGATTCCGGTTCACTGGTGATCGACAGTATCACTTCAGGTGGCAAAATAGACGCGCCGATTCCACAGCGCATTTTTTGGGCAACAGTCGAGGGCGCCATCGCCGCAGCTTTGCTTTGGATTGGCGGCAAAGAAGCACTACAGGCATTACAGTCTGGTGTTGTTGTAACTGCCCTGCCATTTACCTTTGTGCTGTTATTAATGTGCGTTAGTCTGATTAAAGGTCTAAACAGCGAACGCCTTCTATACAAATAAGCTCCTTAAATAACCATAGGGTAAATTCAAAATCGCTCTCAAGCTAATCTTTGAGAGCGATTTTTTTATAACCACAAACAATTAAAGCGTGCCCATTGATTATTACGCCGCGTAGAATCATTCTGCTGATGCGCTACGTTTCTTTCCAGAAAACAGATAAATTAAATAATAATACATACTAATATCAATAATCTGTCTCTTTTTCTGACCCGCTGGAATGACCTTTTTTTTGCAATAATTAACCCAGTGATGTTCGCTGGATAATAGATAGATAGTGAGTTTTCTAACAAGATAGGTTATGTTGGTCATGTTGGTTATATTAAAGGTAGTTGGTTTATCAAGGAGATAGATTATGTCTGGAAATAAAATTAATATTGATGCTAAAGATACTTTTACGGTAAACGGTCAAGTTTATAGCTATTATGCGATAAACAAAGGCGCACTAGCGGGTGACAATTCGATCACAAATTTGCCCGTATCAATCAAAGTGTTGCTGGAAAATTTATTACGCCATCAACAGGATAATGGCGGCAGCAGAAAAGAAATTGAAGCGCTGGCCGGCAGTCGAGGGCGAGGCAGTACAACAGAAATTAGCTACCAGCCTGCGCGTGTTTTAATGCAGGATTTTACCGGCGTCCCGGCCGTTGTGGATCTTGCTGCTATGCGTAATGCATTGGTTGAACAGGGGCTTGACCCGCAAAAAATAAACCCCTTAGCAAAAGTTGATCTGGTGATCGACCATTCGGTTAACGTTGATAAGTTTTCAAGCAAATCCGCTTTTGATGAAAACGTGGCTATCGAAATGGCGCGCAACAAAGAACGTTATGAGTTTTTAAAATGGGGGCAACAGGC
>JBLHWW010000194.1:0-5243 GCA_047629075.1 Psychromonas sp.
CCCCTGCTATAGGTTCGAGAAGTGAAGGTTTTATCCGCAATCACTAATGGATCATTGCTTTGCATTTTATTAAATAACATCTATGACTATTCCCCTGCTATAGGTTCGAGAAGTGAAAGTTTTATCCACAATCACTAATGGATCATTGCTTTGCATTTTATTAAATAATATTAATAACTAGCCTCCTGCTATGGCTTGGAAAAGCGATATTTGATCGCCTTCATTAAGTTTATATTCAGCCCATTTTGAACGGCTGATAATATGCTGATTAACTGCCACTGCGCTGCCTTTTAAAGGACTTTCTAACTGCGTCAATAATTGTTCAATATGACAATCAACCGGAATTGTTATTACTCGCTCGTTTACAAAAACATTCATTTAATTTGTCCGCATACGGGGCATTTAGGATCTTTATTAATCGTAAATGTTTGCCACTCTAAGGTTTTAGCATCAAAAAGTTTTAATTTATTGTTGATCCCTGAAGGTAAACCAAGCAGATACTTCAATGCCTCAAGTGCCTGCAATGTGCCAATGGTGCCAACCACAGGACCAAGCACGCCGGCATTACTGCAATTTAAAGCAGGCTCTTCACTATTGGGGAATAAGCAGTGATAACAGGCAGAATCGGCTTTACTGTGGTTAAAAAACATTAACTGCCCTTCGAAGCGAATCGCAGCCCCGACAATCAATGGTTTGCAAGCTTTTACACAGACACGATTAATCATCTGCCGACTGACCATATTATCGGTACAATCTAAGACTAAATCCGCCAGAATAAGCTCCATCGAAAGTTGTGATTCACTCATTTGAGTATTAATGCTGCGTACTCGTATTTCAGGATTAAGTGCCTCGAGACGCTGTTTCATCAAGGTCACTTTGGCAGTGCCTAGATCGCTGCTTTGGTAGGCGATTTGGCGTTGCAGATTGCTCACTTCCAAATGGTCAAAATCAGATATTACCAGCGTGCCTACCCCCGCAGCGGCTAAATACAGTGCGGCGGGTGAACCGAGTCCACCCATACCAATAATCAGTACCTTGGCAAATTTCAAAGCGCTCTGCCCAGATTCGCCAACATCTTCCAATAACAGATGACGGCTATAACGTAATATTTCAGGATCCGTTAACATCATTTACCTTAATATTATTATGAATACTTCAAGTAGAGAGCCCTAAGCTCGGTACTCGGTGCTATTTTTTACTGGATCACTTGATTAAATGATTCAATGGCGATTTTGGCGGAGGCAGCATGGGTTATTGCGCTAACCACCGCGATACTGCCAACCCCGGTTTTCCAAACGGCAGGAGCCCGTTCAAGGTTAATTCCGCCAATCGCCACCGTCGGAATATTCGATAATAACTGAGCATATTGTCCTAGACGGGTTAGACCCTGCGGATCCGAGGGCATATCTTTAGTTTGTGTTTCAAAAATATGCCCCAGTGCGATATAACTTGGTTTCAGCTGTCTGGCGCGCAGAATTTCATAATAACCATGGGTACTCAGTCCTAAACGTAATCCTGCATCGGCAATTAAGGGTAAGTCTGCTATATCCATATCTTCCTGACCAAGATGCACACCATAGGCATGATGTTTGATGGCCAGTTGCCAATAGTCATTAATAAATAAGCGTGCATTATATTTTCGGCCAAGGGCAATCGCATCAATAATCTGCTGTTCAACCTGTTCGGGTTGTTTATCTTTAATACGCAGTTGCAGGGTTTTTACACCCAATTTTAAAACTTTTTCTAACCATTCGACTGAATCTAAAACAGGATATAAACCCAGTTTAGTGGTTTCACAAGGCTCAAAACCAGGACCGGCTTCTAATCTCCCTGGCAGATCTAACTCATAACCAATTTGTGACTCTGGCAAAACTACTTCTGGAAAATCAGCACAATCTTTTGGCCAACCGCAATGGGCAACGGAACCTTTTCCCGAACCCGTCGCATTAGCTTCTTTTAGTCCTTGGTTAAGATAAGCTTTTGCCAATACCAAAGCATCTTCAATAAAATAATCAAGCGCCATAGTAGCTGCAATAGCACTTGCTAAAATACACCCACTAGCATAAGTATTAACATTAGTTAAGCGCGGACTGGTTAGCGCAATTTCACGCTGCCCATCGCTCCAGTAATCTAACGCGACGTCATCCACTAGCTCAAAATGTCCACCTTTGATAAGCACACTGCCACAGCCCATACTGATCAATTTTTCAACCGCAGGCTTAAATGATTCACCGGAGATCAAAGCATGCCCAGATAAGGTTAATACCTCATTGGCATTAGGCGTTAATAAATCAACTTGAGGTAATAACTTACTTTTAATGACTTCATTGATCCCCTGATCGAGCATCTTTTCATCCGTTGATACAATCGCCACGGGATCGTAGATAACAAAGGGCTTTTGTAACCAAGTTTGTTTATATAACGCTAACTGCTGAGCGAGTATTTTAATGTGTTCAACACTCGCAATTAAGCCAATTTTAATGATTTTAGCGGGCATATCCTCTGCCAAACTAGCCAATTGTTGAGTGAACATCTTATCGGAAACACTTTCAACTAAACTGACGGATTGAGCATTTTGCGCAGTGACTGCGCTGATCACGCAGCCCCCGTCAGTTCCTAAATCATGAAAGGTGCAAAGGTCCCTTTGAATACCCGCTCTGCCACTGCAATCAGAAGCACCAATACTCCAAACAATATTACTCATATTTATCCTTAACAAGAAGGGCTATTTACTGGCAGCTCGCAGCCGACAGCAAACAGCTTTTTGATCAAACTGGCTGATAAATTTCAGCACCAGAGTCGTTAAATTCTTTTGATTTAAGTGCCATGCCTTGCTCTGCAGTCATGCTAATAGTTTCATCTAAGATCTTAATGCTGATCTCACCTGAATCTAATTTCGCAGTGAAATCACGTACATCCTGGGTGATTTTCATTGAGCAGAATTTTGGCCCACACATGGAGCAGAAATGCGCCACTTTTCCTGATTCCTGCGGTAATGTTTCATCGTGGTATTCACGTGCGGTGACGGGATCTAAACCGAGGTTAAACTGATCTTCCCAACGGAATTCAAAACGTGATTTTGACAAGGCATTATCCCGAATTTGTGCACCGGGATGACCTTTTGCTAAATCCGCGGCATGCGCGGCAATTTTGTAAGTGATTAAACCGACTTTTACATCATCTTTATTGGGCAGACCTAAATGCTCTTTAGGGGTGACATAACATAACATAGCACAACCGTACCAACCGATTTGGGCGGCACCAATGCCCGAGGTAATATGATCATATCCCGGCGCGATATCAGTGGTTAATGGACCTAAAGTATAAAATGGCGCTTCAAAACAGTCTTCCAGCTGTTTATCCATATTTTCTTTAATCATCTGCATCGGCACATGACCCGGGCCTTCGATAATAACCTGCACATCGTATTCCCAGGCAACTTTAGTCAGTTCACCCAAAATTTCTAATTCTGCAAATTGTGCCTGGTCATTGGCATCCGCAACTGATCCGGGCCGCAGACCATCACCTAAAGATAATGACACATCATATTGCTGACAGATTTCGCAGATTTCACGGAAGTACTCGTAAGCAAAGTTTTCCTTATGATAAGTCAAACACCACTTTGCCATGATTGAACCACCACGCGAAACAATACCCGTCACACGTTTAGCCGTCATCGGTACAAAACGTAATAACACCCCAGCATGAATAGTAAAGTAATCCACACCTTGCTCTGCTTGTTCAATTAAGGTATCGCGGAAGACTTCCCATGTTAGGTCTTCAACCACCCCCTTAACTTTTTCTAATGCCTGGTAGATTGGTACTGTACCTATCGGCACTGGTGAGTTACGCAGGATCCATTCACGTGTTTCATGAATGTTACGACCTGTAGACAAATCCATTACAGTATCGCCCCCCCATAGCGTTGACCAGACTAATTTTTCTACTTCTTCTTCAATCGATGAGCTAACCGAAGAGTTACCTATATTAGAATTAACTTTGACTAAAAAGTTACGGCCAATGATCATTGGCTCTAATTCAGGGTGGTTAATGTTTGAGGGGATAATAGCACGTCCACGAGCAACTTCTTGACGCACAAACTCCGGGGTTATTTTTTCCTGCAGATTGGCACCAAAACTATGACCTGCATGTTGAAAATGCAGTTCTTTACATTTTACACGGTCACGGCCCATATTTTCACGAATCGCAATATATTCCATTTCAGGAGTGATAATACCCTGACGGGCGTAATGCATTTGAGTAACACATTGTCCTTTTTTAGCACGCAGTGGTTTTGGTAAGTTAGCAAAACGTAATTCGTCTAAGCTGTCATCGGCTAACCGCTGTTGTGCAAAATTAGACGTCACACCTTGCAGTGTTTCAACATCATCACGCGCGGCTACCCACGCTTCACGTAAACGCGGTAAACCAGCATGCACATCAATTTTAGTCTTTGGATCTGTGTATGAACCCGATGTGTCATAAACAGGGATAGGTTCATTCTTTTCAAAAACGGGATTTTTTTCATTATCCCCTAGCGGAGTATCAGTTTGATGAATTTGACGCATAGCGACTTTAATTGGGTGGATTTTACCATCAATAAATATTTTTTCTGAATTGGGATAGGATTCGTTATTGAGATTTTGAATGTACTCCTGCGCTGCTAGACGGGAGGCTTTACGGGATAAACCTTTACGGCTACTGGTTTTTAAATTCGAGTTTACTTGATTAGACATAGCATTCTTTACCTTAATTAAATTGGGTAGTGAGAGTGCTTGTCGAAATTCAGTGGAAAGAGTAAAGAAAAGAGATCTCTTTTCTTTATGCTTGTTTCCTACGCAGGTATTAACCCAATCAGGTTCCACGGATCCCACTTTAGTCTGCAAAAAACACCTATTTTTTGGTGACGATATTGCAAATTCAGCGGTCTCAGCCCGAAGGCGCTCCGACAAGAATCAGCAGTATAGAAGAAAAAGCAGACAAGTGAAATAGGAAAACTGAATCAAATCAGTCGAAATCACTCTTTAGGTTTCTGGAGGCTGACTTTTATTTTGTATTTTTTCGTAGACTTTAACAGCTGTATAGGGAAGTTTTTCTTAAGTGGCAGACATAAAAAAACCCCACTATAGAAATAGCGAGGTTTATTAATCTTAAAAATTATTTAAAAGAAACTATTTCTTTTTAGCAGCTTTATCCGCTTTAACTTTTTCGATTACACCTTCAGCGACATTGTTTGGACAAGA
>JBLHWW010000195.1:0-5103 GCA_047629075.1 Psychromonas sp.
CAGACCTTTCCCTCTATTGAAGGAAAATGTTTTCATCATTGTGGTTATGGCGGTATGTGGAAACAATCCCTGACCAAAAAAACGCAGCAGAAAAAGGCCAATAACCAGCATGGTTAAATTATTGGCTTGCCAGAGAGTGAGCGCCGCCAGAGAAAGTCCAATAGTACAGAATATGACAAACTTTTCTAACGATACCTTGTCAATGCTCCCGCCAATCCACATCAGAAGCAGGCCACTTGCAAGTGTTGCCGTCGAGTAGGCTGTTCCATAGCTTGTCGCCGATAGACCAAGACTTTCTTGAAAGCTGCTGCCAAACCAGCTGATAAAAAACGACTGACCAAAATTCCCCATGAAAACTGTCATTATTCCAAAAATGAGAATTGGCCAGCTGTGCCTTATAAAACGTAAATATTCTTGAATCATTTATTATCTGAGCTCCCTTGAAAACGCACACAGTTCACTTTTTTTGGTAGTTTGTCAACAGCGGAAGGGAAATACGAATGATTATTATGCGCAGATTTTTTAGGCGAAAAATACTGTTCACCTTTAGCTGCCTTTGCAAGTCAAAATAGTTAAATAAACCTGTTTTTTTTCTACCTATTATATTGCTTTGATAGGGTACCTAGTACCTAGTACCTAGTACCTAATACCAAAAACATTAAATTTATGACCCGTTGCTGCAAGGGAAAAGCTTAGGCTCACAAAATCGCTGGGATAATTTTAAATAGTAAATTAGATCACTTTGTTAATGCATTTGTTATGATTTTTGTGCGTTTGCATTCCAAGCACTATCGTTTTTTATCTATATTCATTCCGTTTCCAATATGACGACTAATACTTTGTTCATTTTTTTCTATTTCACAACCTGCCATCGATAGAAATAATTAAGATGGGTGTCTTAGTAAATTTCTATTGGTCAATTTCTGTGATATAAATCATCAACGCGAGTTTGCTCGAGTGGTTGCATAATAACCTCCAAATAAAATCGTCAGCATTGACGGTACCTTATTTTCAAGATCGATTGAGGTTGTTTTTTCTGCTGCAGAGTGGCTTTATTTAATAAATTGCTTAAACAGGAAAATAACAGTTAGTCATTGCTTAACGATTATGTCTAACTATTTTTCTACTCAGCAAGGTGTTAGCTTTCTTATTGGTTATAAATTAAAGGTGTTGTTCTATGGATATGGATAAATCTGTAAATGTGTATGGTGAAACATTAGAAGTCTGTTGTGAAAACCCAATCACCGGCTTTTATCGTGATGGTAAATGTAATACCAATAAAAATGATCTTGGTTCGCATACCGTCTGTATTAAAGTAACCAAAGAGTTCTTGGAATATTCAAGGTTTAGAGGTAATGATTTATCTACACCTATACCTGAGTTTGATTTTAAAGGTTTAAAGCCTGGAGATAGCTGGTGTATCTGTGCGTTGCGATGGTTAGAGGCTGAGAAAAATAACATGGCGCCCAGTATTCATCTCCAAAGGACGCACATTAAAGCGATAGATATTGTGCCAATGGCGTTACTAAAAAAATACGCCGTTGATCTAAATTAGGGGGAGGGGGGACAAGCTGACAACAAATAAACAAGTAAAAGGTGCCGGTTGTCAGGTTTCGCTTCATATTTTAGCCGTCACTTTTTAGCCCGTTATTTGGGCGTTGAGGTTGTAGAATAACTCTTTTTTTGAAATTTAAGACGAATTTTGGAGTTGCAAATGCATTACCTAAGCACCTTAAATCGCTTAGGTTGTTTTATAGGAGCTCATTTTTTAATGGGGTTTGGCTGAAAGAGCAATTCTACAGCCTCGTTGTTCGAAAGCTATAAATACTGTTGATTAAAGCAAAGTTTGGTTAGATTTTTATCCCAAGAAGACATCAAGCTTACTGTGAAAACGAAAATAGTTGTCCGCGGTTGGCTGCTTTATCTCATTTAAGCAATAAGTTACTGTTAGAACGAAAGCACCTTGGTTGCTGAGTCACAGGATCAATAAACTGCAGCTCTTTTGCCAGTAACTGCAATGGTGCTGAATAGTTATCCGCTGATAGTGGCTCTAATTGTGGGTAGTATTTGTCATTCAGTATGGGCAACCCTAGTGCCTGCATATGTATGCGTAATTGATGGGTTCTACCCGTAACGGGGTTTAATTCAAATAACGCCCTCTGCGTAGATTGTCGCAAGCATCGAATCACCGAGTGGCTATTGGCTTCGCCTTCGGTCACTCGCATGCGAAAGCGTGGTTCGCCCTGCACGATACGATTTTTAATTTCCCACTCCTGACCGATAAGGTTTTCAGTGTCGCTAATGTTGGCAATTGCCTGGTAGCTTTTGTGTATCTGTCGTGTTTTAAATAAGTGATGGTAACGATGGCGGCTATCAGGGTTAACTGAGAACATGACCAAGCCGGCTGTCACTCTGTCCAAACGGTGCAACGTCTGTAAGTCATCAATGCCAGTGCTGCCTCGGAGGCGGTTTTGCAGGCATTCATTTACATATTTACCACCGGGGGTGACCGCTAGAAAGTGGGGTTTATGGGCCACTAAAATATGCTCATCCTGAAATAAAATCGTTTCCTTAAAGGGGATACTGGGCTCGTTTTCGACTTCCCTGTAATAGTAGATCCGTTGCTGTGGTTGAAAGGGCGATTGTGCCGTTATCGGCGAGCCGTCGTGGTAGTGTACCTTGCCATCGGTGATCCGCTGTCGCCAAATCTGAGCATCAATGTAAGGAAATTTAATGATCAAGTATTCGAGCACGGTGGCGACGCCGGGATTAGTCTGCGGTAAACTCAGCTTTGAGGGGCGCTCGGAAATTATCATCTAGTGGTCCAAATTTTTAATTATGGCATGCGCTTAATAGCACTATGCTGTGGAATTATTGGTTAGCCCATTTTTAAAGGACGTTACACAAATAAGAGCGGCCGCTGAGCAATAATAAAGTAAATGAGATTTTTTTCCAGCGCCTTCTTTTTGGCGAATCCGGAGCAGATACGGCCTATTCTAAGGATATTATCAATGTTTCGGCAAAATAAAAAACATAATAGTCACATTAAAAGCGCTGCTCGACCTTAGCGAATTAGATGTGGGTGTTATGGGTTTCTTATATTCTATCTCTCATTGTATTACTTAAGGTTTGGGATTGGTGGCGAATCAAACTCAGTTTATTTAGGGGATGGAATGATATTACGGCCGGGGAGGATCGATTTCGAGGCATAAATGAGCTAAAATAGTGGGCTATTATCTTAGCTTTGAGCCTTTTATATTAATGAGCATTGACACAACCCCAGCCAACTTTACAGAACTTGGCCTTATTTCCCCCTTGTTAGCGCGATTAACTGAGCTGCAATACCAGCAGCCAACGCCTATCCAAGCACAAGCTATTCCAAGTGTCTTAGCGGGACGAGACTTAATCGCAGGGGCAAATACCGGTTCGGGTAAAACCGCCGCTTTTGCATTGCCCTTATTGCAGCAACTTGGGCAGCACTTGCTTATTAACAAACCACTGAGTAGCAAAAGCCGTGAAGGTAACTATGTTGCTGGACTGATTTTGGTGCCTACTCGAGAACTTGCCAAGCAAGTTGCTGACAGCATTAAATCATATGCAGCGCATCTTAACGGCGCGATTAAAAGCGTTGCTGTTTTTGGTGGTGTCTCTGCGAATACTCAAATGCTGGCATTACGTGGTGGCACTGATATTTTGGTTGCAACGCCAGGCCGACTACTCGATTTGATTTCAAGTAATGCTATTAAGCTTGATAGGGTTAAAACCTTAGTGTTGGATGAAGCCGATCGAATGTTAAGTCTGGGCTTTACTGAGGAGCTATCTGCGCTGCTCGCTTTATTGCCAAAGAAAAAGCAAATTTTATTATTTTCAGCGACTTTTCCTGCGCAAGTTCAGGCTTTAACACAGGAATTGCTTAACGACCCGGTTGAAATACAATTACAAAGTAGCGACGCCAGCACCTTAGTTCAACGCGTTTTTACCGTTAACAAAGGGCAAAAAACCGCCTTGTTAGCGCATTTAATCAAGCAACATAAATGGCAACAAGCGCTGATTTTTGTTAATGCCAAAAATAGCTGTAATCACTTGGCTGAAAAGCTTTCTAAACGTGGTATTAACGCAGAAGTGTTTCATGGCGATAAAGGCCAGGGTGCTCGTAGTCGTGTACTTGACGCATTTAAAGCAGGCGAGATTGAGGTGTTAATTGCAACTGATATTGCGGCTCGTGGTCTGGACATTGAAAAACTGCCCGTGGTAATCAATTTTGACTTACCAAGAAGTCCATCAGACTACATGCACCGTATTGGTCGAAGCGGCCGTGCAGGGGAAGTAGGCTTAGCCTTATCACTGATCGATCATGAAGATTTCCATCATTTTAAGGTTATCGAAAAGAAGAATAAATTGCGACTTGAGCATGAACAAGTAGCGGGTTTTGAAACCGTTGAAGTGATCAATGATGCATTTTCAGGCGCAGATAAGCCGACGGCAAAGCCTGAAGGTAGCGGCAAGAAAAAACGCAAAAATAAAGAGCAAGTGAATGCAGATATCTGGTTGAGAAATGATTAACCGATAAAAATGTTTGATAGCCCCGATAGCAACAAAGTTAAACAAAACATGCATAACGGCTGTCGCAATTTTTGCTAAACACAAAAAGCTCGCTTTGTAATAGCGGCAGTTAATGCTGTCTATTACAAAGCGAGTAATAAGGATAGGCAGGGTTTTATGCTCGCTGCTGAATTAGTGAGCGAGAAATCAGCACACCTAGTGACTGCAATCCATGCCTTGCTGTCATGCCTTTTTACGGGTCCTAAACAGAGCACTTAATAAGTGCAATTGTTCTCATTATAAATTTAAGCCTTATACTCTTCGGGGAAACATGGAAATTCGTAGAATAAAGTATTCAGATTTGGGGGGCTTTGTAGCCCTATGGGATGGTGTTTTTAAGGAAGGTCAATATTTAAGTAGCCCGCCTCCGCCTACTGGGGGAATAGGCCCGGTTTTACAAAAAGTTGAAGCGCATAAAATCCCGCAGTTTGTGGCTATTGTTGAAAATGAATTAGTTGCTAGTGCTGAAGCATTTCCCGGGGATATGTGCGGGCTTAAAGA
>JBLHWW010000196.1:0-4986 GCA_047629075.1 Psychromonas sp.
AAGCATCAGAAGGTGCTGCCATACTTGAGCTAGAAGTTGCCGGTTCTGCGCCAGCAGTCGCGGCTGTAGCGGCAGCCCCTGCCACGCAGCCAGCTGCTTCCGTAGCTGCGCCTGCGGCGGTAACACCTCCCTCTGTGCCCGTGCAAGCGCAACGTGTATCCGGCAAAGACTTTGTCGGCGATACGCTGTATGCAGGGCCTGCCGTGCGTAAAATCATGCGTGAGTTTGGTGTTGATGGCCTGCAAATTAAAGGCAGTGGCCCTAAAGGCCGCATCTTAAAAGAAGATGTACAAAAATTTGTAAAAGAGGTCATTGCCAATAAGTCATCTGCGGTTACCGGTGGCAGTGGCATTCCACCAATCCCCGCAATCGACTTCTCAAAGTTTGGCGATGTGGAAATAAAACCACTCAGCAAAATTGCCAAAGTAACAGCGGCTAATATGCAGCGTAGTTGGTTAAACGTGCCACACGTGACACAGTTTGACGATGCAGATATTACTGAGCTGGAAGACTTTAGAGCAGGTTTAAAGGCGGAAGCAGAAAAGCGTGGTGTAAGAATTACACCGTTGCCGTTCATACTTAAAGCGTGTGCCAATGCCTTGCGTGCTAACCCTGTATTTAACAGCTCGCTTGATGCAACGGGCGAAAACCTGGTGTACAAAGATTATGTGCACATTGGTATGGCTGTGGATACACCGGCGGGCTTAATGGTGCCGGTTATTCGTGATGTCGATAAAAAATCGATTTGGGAATTGGCGGCCGAAACGGCAGAGCTAGGTCAAAAAGCTAAAAATAGAAAGTTAAAGCCTGCCGATATGCAGGGCGGTTGCTTTACCATTTCTAGCTTAGGTGGTATTGGCGGAACAGGGTTTACCCCTATCGTTAATGCCCCTGAAGTGGCTATTTTGGGTGTGTCAAAACTGGCGGTTAAGCCGGTATGGGACGGTAAAGAATTTGTACCCCGTAAAATGTTACCGCTAGCGCTTTCTTACGATCATCGTGTTGTGAATGGTGCGGATGCGGGTAGGTTCTTTACTTACTTGGCCAGCTTGCTGGCTGATATACGTCGCTTAGCGTTGTAAGTTATTAGTCTAAGCAAAAAAACTGCTCACTGAGGCGCTACTGCTCCATAGTCTTTAATCATAAAGCGGTCCTCATTTGAGTGTCGCTTTTTTTATGCCTCAATTAATAGGTAAAACACCAGATAACTGAGTCATTACTTAATAATTGCTTATGAATCACACCGATTGGATATTCCCTCGGAAAAACAATATATTAGGAGCAATAATAAAACGGTAATCAGGGAACGTTATACCGACTTGTCTGCATAGCGCCCCGATTTTACAATTTATACTGACTGGTCTTGGGTTTTCGGGTTATACGACGGGTTGGCATATTAAGCGTTAGATTCTTATGAAACTATTGTACGAAGCACAAAATACAGTCGAAGCACACATGATTCTAAATTTATTGGAACAGTCAGACCTGTCCGCAAGAATCGATGGAGAATACTTACAGGGTGGGATTGGTGAGCTTCAAGCCATAGGCATAGTAAGAGTTATGGTCGAAGAAAAAGACTATCTAGAAGCAAAACGCATTATCCAGGAATGGGACGCGAAGCAACCAGAGCAAGAAGTTCAGAAGCCCATAAAAAAACAGAGCAGGTTCGGAACGGGGATAGCTGGCTTCATTTGCGGAATAGTCGCAATGGCTGTTTATTATCACACGCCTGTAACTGATGATGGAATTGATTATAACGGTGATGGAAGACTGGATGAGAAATGGACATATGTGAACTACCTGATTTCAAAAACCGAGCTTGATCGTAACTTTGATGGGAAAATTGATTTTATATACTCATTTGATCGCAAAGGTCTTATTGAATCATCATTATCTGATGAAGATTTCAATGGGACATTTGAAACTGATATTTACTACGATTATGGAAACGCCAAATGGCAAAAGTCGGATACCACTGGTGATGGGTTCAAAGATTATATAATAAAATTTAAAAATGGAATTGCTAATACTATCACTTTTCTTGACCCGCTCTCAAAGAAGCCTATAAAGATACAGCAATATGGGCCATTAAAGCTTATGAGTGCTAAAGCAGACACTACAGGAAACGGATTAATGGATACAACATATGAATATAATTCTATTGAAGATGTTGCCAATAAATCTAACAAATCAAAGCACGCGGAATTGTAAATGCGGTCACCTTTTTTGAAAAAAATAAAAAAAACTGTCAACATTCACAGCCCGGTGTTTGAGGCGCTAGGCGGCACAAGAAAACAATGGGGGCCATTAGGGCTTGCTTTTTACAGCTAACAGAATTGTAGGTAATGCAAAATGCAAGACCTGACCCTCGACCTTCCGCGTATCTGTTGGTTCGGACTGTCACCCTGCTCATTAATAATAATTTGAATCATAGAGGTTTTTATGAATAAGCTTTACCAAATATGGATGTTTTTTTTTCTAGCCCTATTAGCTGCTTGTGGTGGTGGAGGGGGTGGTAGCGGTGGTTCTGAAAATGGTAATAAAACACTAACTTTATCAGAAGATGGAGTGGTGTCTTTTGCGTCTAATATTATAAATTGTCAGGACTATTGGACTATAAAATATCCTGAAAATGGAACTTTACGTTGTTTAGACAGCGAATTTACCTATAGCCCTTATAAAAATTACTATGGTGATGATGTTTTTGAATATCAGTCTTCAGGTGATGGGCGCAAATATAAAGTATCTTTTTCTATAAAAAAACAAAAATCGGACCCGGTAAAAGACATAATTATTAATGACGACGCTTTTTGCGCTCTTTTAGAAAGTGGTATCATTCAATGCTTTGGTTCTCAACGTCTTGAAAGACTCGTACCTCAGAACACTAAAAATGTATCTGAGATTGCGTATGGGGCTCGCGGAGTTTGTACAATTGAAAATAATGAAGTTAATTGTACAGAAAATTCTGGCGTAAATATCCCTAGTGATATCTACAATCCAACTAAACTTTATGGTAAGGGTGGATATATCTGCGCTCGGCATGATTATGGTCTCTCGTGTTGGGGTAACTTAGAAATGATTTCTATACCTGATATTGTTAATCCTTCTTCAATATCCGCATCAAGCGGAAGTTTATGTGTGATTGACTTAGGAATATTATCCTGCTCCGGTACCGGTTACGGTTCGGATATAACTCAAGCCCCTCTAATGATTAGTCCAACTAAGGTTGCAACTGGGAGGTATAGTACATGCGTGATCGATGATGGAGGGGTGGTCTGCTGGGGAGCATTTAATGATGGAAGCACCGGTGGGAGCCCTACCGAATTGACACCATCCTCTTTTATCAATCCTGTTGATATTGCTGTAGGCTCTGGTCATGCTTGTGCGATCGATGATACAGGAGTTGTTTGTTGGGGTATTGACAGGCTGGGACATACACAAGTTCCTGATGGAATTGTAAACCCTAAAAAAGTATTTGCTCATCATAACTCAACCTGCGTTATCGACGACAATGGTTTGATTTGCTGGCTCGGAGGATACTCTCAATACAACACATCTGTGCCAGGAAATTTATATAGCCTTCCACCATAATCTTACCAGCACGACAAGAGGGTCGTCATTAGAAAATTCTCAAAACAATGGGGCCAGATATTGCGGTTTTCATCCGGCGAGATTACAAGTCAGTGGGGTCATACAAGACCCTCGATTTCCTTACAAAGTCAGTGGGGTTGTAGTGGTCTGAGAATAATTGGACAGGTGAGAATAATTGGGAAATAAATAATTGGACAGCGGCACAAGAAAACGATGGGGTCCATTAGGTCTTGTTTTTTGCAGCTAACATAATTGTAGGTAATGAAAAATTAAATATTTGTGTGGGGTCTGAACCCATTTATTCATTTATTGAAAATCTACAGGAGTCATGTTTCATTCACACAGAGTTGACTTTCATCGATAATCACATATCATAGCCACTATGAAAAATATTAAATTCACAGCAGTAAATTTCCATCATCAGTCAGTCCATATTTGGCTGGGATGGCTATTGCTTACGTGAATGTATTTACCCTATCACTAAGAAAGCCCTCCCAGCGATGCTGAGAGGGTTTTTTTTTGACTAAAATTAGAGATAGAAAATAATGGAATTTAAAATTGATAAGCAGGCTAGAGGTGTAAGAATAATTTCTGGTAAGGAAGCAAAAGATCGTAGGATATTGCTTAATAAATTAATAGAAGTTGCCGAATTGGCCGGGTTTGAAGAAATCATACTTCCAAGCATAGAACCGTCAAATGTATATACCGATAAGGCTGGTGAAGAAATACGCAGCCAAATGTTTGTCTTTCCTGATAAAAAGGGGCGAGAGCTTTGCCTCCGCCCGGAAGCAACGGCGACAATACAACTTTTAGCAGATAAACACCTCAAGCAGAAAGCGAATACCAAATTGTGGTATTTTGAACGTTGCTGGCGCTATGAAAAACCTCAGAAAGGGCGCTATAGAGAATTTTTTCAGTTTGGACTTGAAGTGATCAATCCCACAGCTTCGAATGTGGCCGAAGAGCTAATCTCTATAGCTGAAAGTATGGTTCGTTTAAAAACAAATGAATTTGAAGTTAGTCGGTGCGTTAAGCGTGGTCTCGATTATTACATCGCAGATGGTTTTGAGATTTCAGTTCCTCAATTAGGTGCTCAGAAGCAAGTGTTGGGTGGCGGCATTTACAATCAAGGAATAGGTTTTGGTCTTGGTTTTGATAGATTAATGCTTTGTAGCTAAAACCTAGTATCAAGTTTGAAGTACGACAATAACAATTATTTTTAAACCATCCCTTTTGTGCTTAACAAAAAAGCCGCTCACTGAGCGGCTTTTTATTGACTGCGATTATTCATTAATCGGGGTGTTGAAAGTAAGCACCTTATAAACCGCATTATTCCGCCATCAATAACATTCACTTATGATCACTTTAATCATTTAAGGAGATCATCATGCGACG
>JBLHWW010000197.1:0-4985 GCA_047629075.1 Psychromonas sp.
CTGATATTTATAAGCCTTTACATTAAATTATAGTTATTGTAATTATTGGATGTCTATAAATTAATTGGATGTCCATAAATTATTTTTTAATATCATTCTGAGATCAAAACTGACATATCAAACCTAAACTAATTAAGTTGTGGCAAGTCAGCACGTGATATGCGGACTTCATCTTTAGGCACTATCTGACACTTTTCCGGTTAGGTAAATTCAAACTTCAACGCCTCGGATTAACTTAGGTATTCTGATTTTTAACAAAAAAGGCGAACCATTTCTGGTTCGCCTTTTCAATTTCTAGTAGATATTAATCAACTTCATTAAGATAAATATTCTTATTAAATACTAAATCATCTTAATTATTTAACCTAATAAACCCGCCATTTCAATATCAAATCAGGTTTAATCATCTTAATAAAAAGAAACCCCTTGAGAGCCAATTAGCCAAAATTTAAAGCCTAATTAGTCACAATCTTAATTACCAGTCATCATTGGTGCTTATTCTTCCATATAACTTTCAATGCTCGGACATGAGCAAATCAGATTACGGTCGCCAAATACATTATCAACCCGGTTTACTGTTGGCCAGTACTTACTGTCTTTACTGTGCGTTGATGGGAAACAGGCAAGCTCACGGCTGTAACTATGCATCCATTCGGCTGCCATTAAATCAACCTGTGTATGAGGGGCATTGACCAGCGGATTATCCGTTGCCGACCATTCACCGTCTTCTATCTGCTTGATTTCTTGGCGGATAGCTATCATGGCATCACAGAAGCGGTCGAGTTCAGCGACGCTTTCTGATTCAGTCGGTTCAATCATAAAGGTGCCTGCCACCGGGAACGACATTGTCGGTGCATGGAAGCCATAATCCATCAGACGTTTAGCGATGTCTTCATTGGAAATACCCGATGCAGCTTCAAGGGGGCGAATATCGAGAATACATTCGTGCGCAACACGGCCTTCTTTACCCTGGTATAAAATCGGGTAATGTGGACGTAAACGCTCCATTATGTAGTTCGCATTTAAGATAGCCAGCTGGGTCGCTGAGGTTAACCCCTGTTCACCCATCATTGCAATGTAAGCATAGGAAATAGGCAGAATAGAAGCGGAGCCTAACTCAGACGCTGACACTGCATAATGTTTATTATCTGCAGATTCGGTGACTTCGATATGTCCCGGCAGGAATGGAATCAGGTGTTTTTTGACACCAATAGGGCCCATACCCGGGCCACCACCACCATGGGGGATGCAGAAGGTTTTATGGAGATTAAGGTGTGATACATCGGAACCGATAAACCCTGGACTGGTAAGCCCTATCTGAGCATTCATATTTGCGCCATCAAGGTAGACTTGACCACCGGCTTCATGCACCCACTCACATATTTCCTGAATTCCTTCTTCATAAATGCCGTGTGTAGAGGGGTAGGTGACCATAATGCAGGAGAGGTTATCACGGTGTTTATTAATTTTAGCTTTTAAGTCTGTGTGGTCGATATTGCCTTGTTCATCACAGCCGACAACCACCACTTTCATAGAGAGCATTGACGCGGTAGCCGGGTTAGTGCCGTGCGCTGAGCTCGGTATCAAACAGATGTTACGCTGATCTTCACCTATGCTTTGTTGATAACGGTGAATCGCGATCAGACCTGCATATTCACCTTGCGCACCGGAATTAGGCTGCAGTGAGAAACCATCGTAACCTGTTATTTCACAAAGCATATCGGATAATTTTTCAGCCAGCTCCTGATAACCAAAGCTCTGTTCGGTCGGTGCGAAGGGGTGCATTTGTGAAAATTCAGGCCAGCTTACGGGCAGCATTAACGCTGCTGCATTGAGCTTCATGGTACAACATCCGAGCGGGATCATGCCATGGGTCAGCGAGTAATCTTTATTCTCCAATTTTTTCATGTAACGCATCATTTGCGTTTCACTGTGGTGCTGATTAAATATCGGATGGGTTAAGTATTTACTGCTGCGGCGGCATGCGGCGGGAATGCCGGCAAACTCATCGGCTGCTACTTGGGCTGCAAAACTTGCAGATGAAAGAGCTTTACCGGTAATAACACGTAATAAATCTTCAACATCTGTAATAGTGGTTGTTTCGTCAAGGCTGATACCAAGCTGCACCAGCATATTATCAGGGGTTGGGAATTTGCGTAAATTCATGCCTTCGGCAAGTGCTCGGTGGTAAATAGCTTTACTGTGCTCATTGCTGTTTAAGGTAATAGTATCGAAGAAGTACTGGTTCGCTAATTCAAAGCCCTCACTGCGTAAACCCGCCACTAGAATAGCGGTTAAATGATGAACACGTCGAGCAATCTTACGCAGACCTTCAGGGCCGTGATAAAGCGCATAAAAAGCGGACATATTAGCTAACAGGGCCTGAGCGGTGCAAATATTTGAAGTCGCTTTTTCGCGGCGAATATGTTGCTCGCGAGTTTGCATTGCCATACGTAATGCAGGCTTGCCTTTGCTGTCTTTTGATACACCAATAATACGGCCGGGCATAGTACGTTTGAATTTTTCTTTGGTTGCCATAAAACCGGCGTGTGGTCCACCAAATCCCATCGGTATGCCAAAACGTTGCGCACTACCGATAACAATGTCTGCGCCCATTTCGCCGGGTGCTTTAAGCAGAGTTAATGCTAACAGGTCAGAAGCGACCGACACCAGAGTCTTTTTAGCATGTGCTTTGTCGATGATTGCGGTTAGATCTTCAATATTACCCGTGGTACTTGGGTATTGCAGCAGTGCGCCAAACACATCATGGTTTTCAAGTTCTTCCATTGAACCGCTGATAATTTCATAACCAAAAAATTCGGCACGGGTGCGCACAACATCTACGGTTTGCGGATGAATTTCATCTGCCACAAAGAAAGCTAAACTTTTGCTTTTACCGGCACGTTTACATAAGGTCATCGATTCTGCAGCAGCAGTGGCCTCATCCAGCAAGGAAGCATTGGCTATTTCCATGGCGGTTAAATCCATCACCATTTGCTGATAGTTTAATAACGACTCTAAACGGCCTTGGGAAATTTCTGGCTGATAGGGGGTGTAGGCCGTGTACCAGCCAGGATTTTCTAAAACATTACGTAATATGACGTTAGGCAGTAAAGTATTGTAATAACCCTGGCCAATAAAACTGCGGTTAACAATATTTTTTTCGGCAATCGCTTTAAGCGATGCCAGCGTCATTGATTCGCTTTGCGGCTCAGCGAGCGTCATGGTTTCGGGCAGACGAATGGCTGCTGGCACAGTTTGATCAATTAGCTGCTCAATGCTCTGCACGCCGATAGTCTCCAGCATTTTTTTTTGTTGTGCTGCACCGGAGCCATTGTGACGAGTCGCAAACTCTTTACTGTCACTTAATAAATCGAGAAGCGTTGTATCTGTCATAGGAGATTCCTGAATAATTTTTACTTATCCGCCCTGTTTTATGTTGATTAAGAGGGGAGATAGCAGAAAAAAAAGCAAGGCAGCTTCATTTGAAGCGGCCTAATTGATTAGATAGGTTCTAGATTAATGATTATTCTGCGTTCGCCGCGTGATAATCTTCACTGGACATAAGATTATTAAGCTCATTGCTATCAGCTAATTTTATTTTGACAATCCAACCTGCTGAATAGGGGGATTCATTAATTAATTCAGGGCTATCTTCAAGTTCTTCGTTAATCTCTATAATTTCACCGGAGACGGGTGCATAGAGATCTGAGGCTGCTTTAACTGATTCGACCAAAGAGAAAACTTCTCCAGCTTGTGTGTTGTCACCAATTTCGGGCATATCCACAAAGACAACATCTCCTAAAAGTTGTTGAGCCTGGTTTGAAATGCCGATAGTGACGCTGCCATCACCGTTATCGAGTATCCACTCATGTGTATCAGTAAACATTAATGCGCTTTCCATATTAAATCCTCAGCTAATTTGTTGTGTGAAATATTTATTGCTAATGACTCATCGAGAGCTAATGACAATAATGAATGTGATTGTTATTCAAATCGATAAGATGACAGGGTTAAGTTAAGGACTTAACCAACATTTTCCAAAGGATAAATGATTACCTATTCCGATAGCTCAGAAAAACGACTGAGAAGCTATTATAGGGTGATTATTCTATTCTGCTTGACCAAAAGTTTCCAAAAAGAAACTTTTTCTCCTTTATGAGATCCGGATCCTGTTTTTTCCTGTGCGCTTTTATTTTTGACGTTTACTATATAGCAACAGAAAAGGAGAACAGTGATGACTGATCTGAATGAACAAGATGTTTATCCATCAATGAAAATTTCTAACGATCGGGGATCAGAAAAAATAGAACCCGTTAAACTCGGGCAGCGTTTAAAAGAAATTCGCAAGTCATTCGGTTTGACGCTGGAAGAAGCCAGTAAAAAAACCGGGCTGGCGCGTTCGACGTTATCTAAAATAGAAAATGAACAGATATCGCCAACCTTTCAGGCAATGCAGAAATTGACTAATGGTTTGCAGATAGATCTCCCGCAGCTCTTTGCGCCACCCAAACTGGTCAGTGCGACCGGTCGCCGTGATATTACCCGTAATAACGAGGGCAAGGCCCATCCGACTTCAACCTATGAACATGAGTTGTTGGCCACGCAGTTAACCAATAAAAAAATGATGCCCTTCAAGTCGCGGATCAGGGCGCGTGATTTTGGCGATTATTCGGATTGGATCCGCCACGATGGGGATGAATTTTTATTAGTATTAAGTGGCGACATAACATTCTTTTCAGAATTTTATGAACCCGTCACTTTAAATGAAGGCGACTCGGTCTATTACGATGCCAATATGGGGCACATGCTTATTTCCAGCAGTGAAGAGGATGCTTTAATTCTTTGGGTTACCGCTTCATAAGTACAACTGACGCTGCACCATAAGTTGAAAAATAATCACCAAAACGATTGTATCGATTCGACAACTAAATCAACCAGCCGCAACTATTGCGCAATATGGAGTATTAAACCTATGTCCGAAG
>JBLHWW010000198.1:0-4920 GCA_047629075.1 Psychromonas sp.
GCTTTAGGTACCACTCATGCGGATTATTTTTATGGTGATATTCCCTGCACTCGGCAATTGACAGCGGCAGAAATATCCATAGATTATGAAAAAAATACCGGTTTAGTGATTGTTGAAGAGTTTAGCAGGCGCGGTTTAAATCCCATTTCGATGCCCAGTGCGATCATTTCTGGTCATGCTCCCTTTTCATGGGGTAAAGACGCATTTGATGCGGTACATAATGCGGTGGTATTGGAAGAGTTATCGGCCATGGCAATTTCAACCCGCGTACTTAATGCTAGTATCCGTGTTCAGATCGAATTATTAGACAAACATTATAAGCGTAAGCATGGTGAAGATGCCTATTACGGACAAAAATAAGCGAATCATTAATAGAGTATTGATATGTATAAATTATTGGCATTAGATTTAGATGGCACGGTGTTAAACTCAGAGCATAAAATCAGCCCCCGTTTAAAGGAAACTATCCAATCTCTCAGTAAAGAGGTACTGGTAGTGATCGTTACTGGCCGTCACCATACTGCCGCTCAGCCCTATTACAATGAACTGGGGTTAAGCACGCCAATTATATGCTGTAATGGTACTTATGTTTATGATTATCTGTCTAAATCTGTCCTTTCACAAAATTCTATTTCGAAAAAAAATGCGCGTAAGTTTATTACTCTAGCGGAGCAATTTTGTTTAAAAAAAGTCATGTATGTAAAAGATACAATGACCTATTCTCAGGATCAGTCTATTGCCTACATGGAGGCGCTGCAGGAGTGGGCATTATCCTTTCCACAGGCGAATCGGCCCAGTATCAGGCAAATAAGCAGCTTCCAGGAAGAGTTAGAAACGACGCCCTATATTTGGAAATTTGTGGTTGAGGGAGAAGACCGCGAGGTTGAGCAATTTGCCTCTTTACCTTTTATAAAGCAGCAGTTTATAGGTGAAAAATCCTGGTCGAATCGGATCGATTTTTCCTGCACGGGTAATAGCAAAGGTAATCGTTTAAGCCTCTTTATTAAAGATTATGATATTCAAGCAGAGCAGGTGGTTGCAATTGGCGATAATCATAATGATATATCTATGATTGAATTTGCCGGTTTAGGTATTGCGATGTTAAATGCCGATTCAAGCGTGAAACAGTCAGCCAACCAGCTATGCCCAACGGACAATGATGATCACCATGGACTTGCGCGGTTAATTGAAGGCATTTTCAAACTATAGGATAAAAACAATGTTAACAGGCACAATCAAAACGTCATTTGAGCATGATTATTACCCTCCTATTATTAAACAGATTTTTGATTATTTTGCCGCTGTGGATTTAGATCAATTGGTGTTGGGCAAACATACTTTTCCTTTTGCCCTCGGTAAAGCCTGGTTTGTTATTCTTGAGTATGAAAAACAACCGCAGACAGATTTTTCTCCAGAAGTGCATAAATATCATTCTGATTTGCAGATAATACTTTTAGGTTCAGAAACAATGGCCTGGGCGCTTGATACCGGCAGTCATGTTGTCGAAGGTGATTATAATGAGGAGCGGGATCTGTTGTTTTATAAAGGACAAAATATCGCGCTGAATTATCTTCATGCAACCTCTGGCAATTTTTATCTGTTTACGCCAAATACTGTGCATATTACCAATATTGATGATGGCCTGGCATCGGCGGTTCGAAAGTTAGTCGTAAAAATACATAATGATCTATTGGTGGTGAAATAATGAATTATTACATAGGATTGGATTCCGGTGGCACGTTTATGAAAGCCTGCCTGTTTGACCAAAATGGCCAGAAAATTGCCCTGTCAAGAATATCTGCCAGCGTCATTAATGATCGCCAGGGCTGGGTAGAGCGTGATTTAGATGCATTATGGACTGATGCTAGCTTTGTTTTGCAAGCGCTTTTACAGCAAGCGGATATTGCCGCTAAAGATATAAAAGGGATCAGTATATCAGGGCAGGGAAAGGGGGTTTACCTGTTAGACAAACAGGATAATAACCTGCGCCATGGCATTATGTCGTCGGATTCACGTTCTCTTGAATTAGTTAAAAAGTGGCAAAAAGAGGGACTTCCGGAAAAAATCTACCCAAAAACACTGCAAACATTATGGACAGGGCATCCGGTTTCGATAGTGCGCTGGTTAAAAGAAAATGAGCCACAAAATTACCACAATATCGGCACTATTATGATGGCTCATGATTACCTGCGTTATCGCTTAACTGGGCAGAAACATGCTGAAATTACCAATATGTCAGAAAGTAATTTTTATAATGCCCAGATGAAGGACTATGATCCGCAGCTTTTAACCCTGTTTGGTATTGAAGAAGTCTTTAGCGCCTTGCCGCCTATCTTAGAGCCGCACCAACTGGCGGGCACTATTACCGCTAATGTGTCTCAAGAAACCGGGTTGCTGGCAGGGACCGCGGTTTTTGGTGGTTTATTTGACGTTGTTTCGACGGCTATTTGCTCAGGCATTAATTCAGATGAGCAAAGACTTAACTATGTGATGGGGACCTGGTCTGTGACTTCTGGCATCACCAAAAAAATAGCCCCCGCCGAATATAATTATGTCTATGGCCATCATGCAGTGTCGGGTGAATACATTATTCATGAAGCAAGCCCTACTTCGGCCAGTAATTATGAGTGGTTCAGTGAATACTTTAATGCCAATGGCGAGGTTAACCACGCGCAAAATCAAAGCTTAGTAGAGCAGCTACCGGCAGCGCAAAGCAGTATCTTCTTTGTGCCCTTTTTATACGGTTCCAACATGGGCTTAGGGATCAAGTCTGGTTTTTACGGGCTGCAGTCACATCATAAAAAAGGGCATCTGATTCAGGCTATTTGGGAAGGTATTTTATTCTGTCATAATGTTCATTTACAGCGTATGCGCAAACGTTTCCCCGATGCAAAAACCTTGCGAGTCACCGGCGGTACAACGGCTTCTCGTGAATGGATGCAGATGCTTGCTGATTTAACAGCAATGAATATTGAGATCCCCAATGTTGATGAGACCGGAGCATTTGGTGCTGCATTAGTTGCGATGTTAGGCGCGGGGCAATATCCATCAATCGATTGCGCCTTAAAGAGCATTAATGTTGAGTGCCAATACGTCACGCCAAATCCCGATAATTTTGTTCACTATCAAGTTAAATATAAAAAATACTTAAAAATAGTCCAACTATTCAAAGAGTTTGAGGAACAAAAAGATGATTAAACCATTATTACAAATTGCGTTAGATGCGACTGATATAAAAACCGCTTTAAATTCCGTTGAGCATGTCGCACAGTATGTTGATGTGATTGAAGTCGGCACCATTCTGGCGTTTGCCCATGGTGTCAGCAGTGTCAGAATATTAAGAGACAAATATCCCAATCATATTATCGTCTGTGATATGAAAATTACCGATGCCAGTGCTATATTAACGCGTTTAGCACTTGAATCTGGGGCTAATTGGGTCACCGTTAGTGCTGCTGCCCATATTGAAACCATCCGTGCGGCTAAAAAAATAGCGGAACAACATGGCGGAGTGATTCAAATCGAGCTGTATGGTCACTGGACATTTGAGGATGCCCTACAGTGGCTTTCGATGGGCATTACTCAGGCTATTTATCATCGTTCCAGAGATGCTGAACAGGCCGGTGTGAACTGGACAGTAGAGGACTTAGTTAAAATGTCGCGCTTATCCGAGATTGGCATTGAACTCAATATAACAGGTGGTATTGTGCCTGAAGATTTACATTTATTTAAAAATTTGAAGGTGAAATCCTTTATTGCCGGACGCGCATTAGCGAGCGCACAAGGACGGGAAATTGCCCAGTCTTTCCATCGTGAAATAGCTAAACACTGGTAAATGAATCCATGAGCGAACATATAAAATCATTATCTAAAGCATTAACGGTATTGGAGTTTTTAGGACAATTTCCAAATGGTGTTTCTTTACAGAAAATATCACAGGAAGTAGGACTTAATAAGTCTTCCGTACACCGCATTTTAACAACATTTGAAATGAGTGGTTATGTCGCACAACTTTCAGCCAATAAAGAATATCGTTTAACCATGAAATTGATGCATTTAGGGCAAGCTGCGATTAATTCAGATGTTATTGGCATGGTTAAGCCCTACTTGGTTGAACTGTTAGAGTCAGCCAATGAAACCGTTAATTTTCTGTCATTTGATGGCGATAAAATTGTTTTTAAAGATAAATTAGAACCACAGAATGCTTCTTTTCGAACCAGAACTTATGTGGGTATGTATTCTCCCATGTATTGTTCTGCAGCGGGGAAATGCTCCTTGGCATTCATGTCCGACAATGCAAGAGAGTTATACTGGCAACGTAATATCAGTGTCATGAAGCCCTTAACTGAAAATACCATATTGGATAAAAAACAGTTCTTTTCTGTTTTAGATGAAATTAAAACCAAGGGTTACGCTCTGGATGATGAAGAGAATGAAGCCGGTATTTCATGCGTTGCGGTACCTATACTCGATAAAAGTGGCACACCTGTTTATGCCGTTAGTGTTTCAGCATTAACCCCCAGAGTAAAAGCATTAGGGTATGCCAAGCTTGCTGAAAAAATAACAATCATCACTTCAAAAATTGAACAAAAATTATTTTAAGGTTGGGATTATGTATCGGTTTGATAAAAAATTTCGTTTAGGTATTTATGAAAAAGCCATGCCGACTGAGCTGACTTGGGAAGAGCGCTTACTTAAAGCTAAACAGGCCGGTTTTGATTTTGTTGAAATTTCAATTGATGAAAGCGACCAGCGTAGGGCGCGTTTAGACTGGTCAGACAGTGAGATTTATGCCTTAAGAGACCTCTGTGAAGAGCATCAGATGCCGCTTCAGTCGATGTGTTTAAGTGCGCATCGTAAATTTCCCTTTGGTTCCATGGATGAAGCTGTACGGGCGGAGTCCTTTGTTATTATGGAAAA
>JBLHWW010000199.1:0-4882 GCA_047629075.1 Psychromonas sp.
CCGCCATTTCATTGGCTTCGGCCACGGCGTCCAAACGCTCAATCAATAAATCCCGCACAGCAGCATCATTGAGCCGTGAGACTAACTCTCGAACCGCTACCTTGCTGTCCGGATCTTTGAGTTCAATCGCATTGCTGGCAGTCCCTTTGGCGGAGACCTCCGTAAGCGGTGTTAACGCATTTGCCACCCCAGAAAAAAACATCAGTATCAGCAACATAATAGTCGACAAAGATGATCTCGACTCACGGTAATAAAGCATGGCGCACCCTACGAAGAAAAGCGGTTGAAATTAATTTAAGTATTTGATCTAGCGATGGACTTATTTTGTAATCAAGCGACTATATCAACGCACAATACAAGGCGACAAAAGGAGTTTAGCCTGCAAGCCTAATTGCCGCCATTACACCAAACCCTTACGTGCGCCTAGTCATACACATCAGCCAAACGAACAAAGTATAAAAGGCCTAAACGCCAATATCAAATGACGAAATCCCATCCTGAAAATAACAAGGCGGAGGAACGATAGCGCAAAACACCGTCATCGAGCGCAATATTTCAGAACTCAAACACACATGGGCGCGAACAATTCGATCTGGAAAGGCCCTAAGCTGCCACAATGGAGATGGTCATTATCGGGGATAACCGCCTCTCGTAGGTTGGCGTTGAGCCAAAGGCGAAACCCAACGTGTTTGCAATCAAAAAGGGCATACCACACAACTGGCACAGGAATTTCCGCAGTAGCAGTAAAGGATTATTACAAGGAATAATGAAATCCCCGATTAAAGATAAACCGCTTAGAAACCCCGGGCAATCGCTCGATCGATACCTGCTCGACGTCGTGTTTGATGAAGGCATCATTTACATATTTATAGGCACGGTTGCCTGTCTTACTGCCTTCATTAACTGGATATATTATTTCACCCAAACGGTACCCAACCCCTGGGCAATGATTTTTATTGCGATAGCCGTTGTTATGTATTGCCTCCACATAGTTAAAAAGACACAGAAGAAAATAGAAAACTAAAACAAGGTCGCGATGGCGAAAGAGCCGTAGGCCAATATTTAGAGTCGCTACGTGAACTAGGCGTCAAGGTACTTCACGACGTCCCCGGTGAAAATTTCAATCTCGATCATGTGTTAGTCACACCTAGTGGTGTTTACATAATCGAGACCAAAACCTATAGCAAACCTGACAAAGGCGAAACCAGAATAATTTTCACTGGCGATACGCTGATTCATCACAATGGATCTAAAGATGATAAGCCACTTGTTTAGGTTAAAGCAGCGGCGAACTGGTTGAAACAAATCATAAAGGAAAGCACTGGTAAAGATATTGATGTGAAAAAGGTGGTGTTATTTCCTGGCTGGTTTATTGAGCCGACGGCCGAATCTAAGCAAAGCGATGTTTGGGTTTTGAACCCTAAGGCGTTGCCTTCTTTTATTGCTAATAGTCGGGAACAGCTGGTTAGTGAGGATTTGAATTTAGTGGCTTATCACTTGTCGCGGTTTGTTAGGACGGCGGTGTAATGGGTATCAATAATTTGGTTAGAATTAATCTACTGGTGTCGTTGATAAGGGCTTTGACCCCTTATATTGTCCGTTTGTGTTACCACCACAATGGGCAACCAGATCGGCGTCCAGAAAACCGGGGGTAACACCCCCCCAATCGGCGAACGTCCTCACTTGTATCTGATGTTTGAACAGACTCCCTGGCTTGGTGGTGCTTATAGATTTACCCGCTCTTTCTTATTCAAGGTTCAATATTCGGTCGACGGTTGACCGGCTAACCGCAGCAATTTTAATCTGACATCGACGGAAAGACGCAAATGCCCATGACGTTCCATCACCGACATTAGCTCAGGGATAAAGGGAACAAGCCGTTTCGAACAAATCTAATTTGTAGCGTACCAGACGGTAATTAGAGCCTGTTTAACTTGCTCATTATATTTGATTTTAGACTGACGTGCCTGAGGTGGTTTATTAATGTCTCTTTGCTGTTCAAAAGTTTGATCGCGTATTTTCTATCATATCCGCTAGCAGCTACAAATCCATCTAGAGGCTTGGTTTTACCTAACCAATCAGCCTCTTGGTATTGATTGCGAATATTGTTCAGGATCTCTCTTCGGTGTTTTAAGTTCATCGTGCGAATCATCTAAAGCTCCCCTTAATTATCATTAAAGCAGTGTGATTTTAGATGAGGCAACGGTGCGTTAGTAGTGTGAATTATAGTGAAGCAATGCACGGCTTTTCCCCATGAAATATTGACCAAGATGCCAATCCGAGGTATGGATTATTTTAAACAAACTCTCTTCCATAAGAAGTGACGTTACCTTATATTTTTGACCAAATGCAATCCTACACGCTTTTCATTTTGGCTTTGGATTACATTATTCATTGGTGAGTGGTATTATTAAAAGATAATAAATAAAAGGCCTGAGCTCGACTTCCCTGTAAAGAATAAACACAAGACTAAAATAGCATGCAGCAGCTTAGGGACTTATCCGAAGACAGGAGCTCTGAGTACTTACTCTTAGGTGGAATCAAGAAAATGCAAATGAAAACAGTAAATTTAATTCTCATGCCGATGTTTATTATAGTAATCGGTATATTTTTTATTGCAATAACGGAATTTAAAAGTGTTGAAGATATACTATTGCAAAAAGAAATCTATGCAATAGTCTTAATAGTTTTTAATCTTGGGGTACTGACCTACCATTGGTTAGTTGATCCTCCGCCGAAATTTTATATTCGTAAAAAGAGACGCTTGGTACTGTTCACTCATTTGGTTGGCGGCACCTTAATTTTAATTTTTTCCGTTATTGCTTATATTTCCGGTGCACCAGGATGGGCCATTGCAGCCGCTTTAGCTACATTACTGATGCATGCTCCTGCAGCGCTTTATCAAACACCAGAAGTGTATGGTGCGAAAGGTATTATGGTTCCAGTTTACATTGTAGTAATAATGGCCCTTGTTTTTTTTGCTGTCCGGGTGTTGTTAGAACCTTCTGATATGGTGCGGGTTTTGGATTTATTCTTAACTCTCAATATTTATGTTTTTTGCCGAATTCTCTATATCACTTTTGAGAAGACTGGATTGTTTCCTTATTCACGCTATACGGCAGCCATCATGATTTCAGGTTTTCTCATCGGTCCGGCTGTTTTCGGACCTCTGGGAAATTTCGTTATTCTTGTGTTTTTAATGGTGGATATAACCCTGTTTGAAAAACTTATGGGGTTTACTGCGCAAGAAAAGCAGGATTTGATGATAGAGCATTCGTTATTGCTAACGGACGGTCTTTTAATTAAGCCTGCTCTCGATCGGCATTTCGCGCGTAAAAAAATCGTTAGCAATCCAGACTATTCTGCCAAACAACGGTATACCGAAAAGGAATTGGCAAAATTATTGTTTGAAATACTCGATAAAGACAAAGACGGTGCATTGAACCTATCAGAATGGGGCGCCCTTTCTGAATCATGGGAAATTCGTTCTGATCTGGAAAAGCTATTTTTTACATCAATTTCTGAAAATAAGCTGGTTAGTTTTGAAACTTTCTATGAAAAAGTCTGGCGCATGGGTTTACACGTCAAAGATATACATACCGCAGAAGAGTTGAAAGAATTAAGTTCCAAAGAAAAATCTCATACCATCTTTAAGCAACTGGATATTTACAATGAAGATTCGGTTCCACCACTTGCCTTAAGCCTGTTGTTAGCAGAGTGGGGATTAAGGCCGTTGGAAATATCAGAATTTGTAGATCAATACCCCGATGGTGTAAATGCAGAACGATTCCATGATGAGTTATCTGTAATTTGGCAGTATTACGTCGCGCACTAAAAAATAAGGGGAATACGATGAAAAATATATCAATGAGTAAGGCTAATTTAATACTTTTACCCCCTCTATTAGCGCTGACGCTGTTATTTTTTATTTTAACAGCAGAATATCAAAGTCCTGAAGATATGTATTTCCAGAAAGAACTTTATGCGATTTTGGCATTTATATGCAATATAGGTTTTCTGTCTTATCAATTCCGCCGCAAAGCCACGCCTAAATTTTATTTGAAATCACGGCGGACACTTTCATTGAAAATACATTTGCTCAGTGTTGCACTAGAGCTAGGATTGTGTGTATTGGCTTATTTATTACAAGTCCCTGCCTTGGCAATTTTGGCAGCATTAGTGGTACTAGTATTGCACGTACCCACTTCTCTGTATCAAACACCTGACGTGAATGGTGCCAAAGGGGTAATGGTGCCTACCTACATTTTCATTACAATACTGCACGCATTTTTAGCAATCCGTTTACTATTGGATCCAGGTAATTTTGAATGGACACTAGATCTGTTTCTGGTCCTTAATATTTATGTTTTGGGACAACTCTTGTATGCGATATTTATGCATATAGGCCTGTTCCGTCATACGCGCTATACAACCAGCATGCTATTTTCTATTTTCATGGTCCTGCCTTTAATTTTGGGGCCTATAGCAAATGTTGGCTTTCTGTTTTTGATCATGTTGGATATATATCTATTCCAGACATTAATGGGGTTCTCGCCAAGACAAAAAACGGATTTGTTTATTGAGCGCGCACGTACACAGGTGGATAAAAACTTTATTGAGCCGGCACTGAATCGAAATGGAATTTATAAAATTATTAACAAGCATCCTGATTATTCAATAAATATAGCTTACAACGAAGAGGAATTAGCAAAGATATATTTTGAGGTCTTGGATACTGACAAATCAGGCGGCCTTAATCAAAATCAATGGGACAGACTGGCCAACTCCTGGAAGGTTCGTTCTGACATCGCAAAGAATTTTTTCAACGATATAGCAAAAAATGATGTGGTGGACTTTAAAACATTTTATGAAAAAGTCTGGT
>JBLHWW010000200.1:0-4870 GCA_047629075.1 Psychromonas sp.
ATCCCGGTGAATTTGAAATGGGCTGTTTGCGCCCCTGCATGCATACGCACACCTTTTCATTACTTGGCGATACGCTGCACTTGACTAGTTACCAGCGCTCCTGTGATGTGCCGCTTGGCCTGAATTTTAATCAAGTTCAGGTCTTTGCCTTGCTCGCTTTAATGGCGCAAATAACCGGTAAAAAAGCGGGCATGGCTTACCATAAGATAGTCAATGCACATATCTATGAAGATCAGTTAGCATTAATGCGTGATGTGCAACTGCCACGTTTACCCTTTGCCTCTCCGCAATTAAAGATTAATCCGAAGATTAAATCATTACAGGATCTGGAAACATGGGTAACCATGGATGATTTTGAAGTAGAAGGGTATCAGTGCCATGATCCAATTAAATATCCTTTCTCCGTTTAATATTTAAATCCTATTAATAAAAAAGCCCCGCTTAATATTAAGCATTAAGCGGGGCTTTTTTTGTTCTTTATTTATGGCTTAAGTCATAGTCACAAATTCTTCAGCACTGGTTGGGTGAATCGCGACACAGCTATCAAAATCTGCTTTGGTTGCGCCCATTTTCATGGCCACCGCAAAACCCTGCAGAATCTCATCGGATGCCAAACCAATACAATGTAAACCAACCACTTTTTGATTTTCCCCGGCACAAACCAATTTCATTCGTGTTGGTTGGCGCATAGTGGTCATCGCGGTATACATGCTGGTAAATTGTGAGGTATAAACCTTCAGCTTGCTTTTGCCGTATTTTTCTTCCGCCTCAAGCTCTGTCAAGCCTATTGTCCCTATTGGTGGGTGGCTAAAGACCACTGTCGGCACTAATTTAGCATCTAAATGCGCATCCAGTTGTCCATTAAATAAACGCTCTGACAAAAATCTGCCGGCCTTGATAGCAACGGGGGTTAATTGGATTTCGCCAGTATTATCACCTACTGCGTAAATACCTTGAGCCGTGGTGTTTTGGTATTTATCAACATTGATAAATTGATGTTCATTAAGTTCAATATCGGTATTTTCCAGACTGATATCAGTATTAGCCGGGTTACGACCAATGGCCCAAACCAAACAGTCTACGGTCAGCGATTTTTCATTTTCTAAATATAAGGTCAGGCTGCCATCAGCATTTTTATGTACTGATTTAGGGGTCGAGTGAGTATGCAGTGTCGGGCCTTCTTCCTGCATCACTTCAACCAATGTGGAGGAAAGCATATGATCGAAGTCACGCAATAAAGTATGACGACGACAAAGTAAATGGGTTTCACTGCCCAGGGCATTAAATACACCCGCTATTTCCACTGCGATATAACCTGCACCAACAACGGCGACTCGTTTTGGCTGCTCATCCAGGGCAAAAAATCCATCGGATGTAATACCGTGTTCCGCTCCCTCAATTGCTGGGACAGTCGGAGCACCACCCGTTGCAACGGTAATATGGGGGGCTGTGTAGGTTTTTCCGTTGACTTCAACCGTATGATTATCAATAAACTTAGCAAAACCGTCAATCACAGTAATATTATTGTTACCTAAAACACGTTCATATGATTGATGAATACGCGCAATATAAGCTTCGCGGCTTTCAATTAATTTTGCCCAGCTGAAATTTTTAAGCGGTGCATCAAAACCATAATCAGGCGCATAGCGCAGTGCATCTGCAATTTGTCCGGCATACCACATCGCTTTTTTAGGCACACAGCCAACATTTACACAGGTGCCACCCAATGCTTTTGCTTCAATGATTGCTACTTTTTGTCCATACTTCGATGCTCGGTTAGCGGATGCTATGCCGCCACTGCCGCCACCAATACAGATATAGTCAAAATCGAACTTATTATTACTCATGAGTATCCTTAAATTTTGTTGTGCGATTATGCGGTGACTTCCTGGTAAGCCCAAGTCAGCCAAGGCAATAAAGCGTGTAAATCGTGTTTTTCTACCGTGCTGCCGCACCAGATGCGTAAACCACTGGGTGCGTCTTTATAAGCTGCAATATCAAAAGCAACCTGCTGCTCTGCCAGTAAGTTAACAAATTTTTTGATTTGTGAGTCGCTTAAATCGACGGATAAGCAGACGCTGGTATTGGAGCGAATACTTGCATTTTCGGCTAAGAAATTAATCCAGCTATTATCGGCCACAAAAGTCTCTAAAACAGCTAAGTTATCCAAAGACTTCCGAATGCTTGCCTGAACGCCTCCCATCTCTTTTACCCAGTTAAGTGCGTCTTGGTAATCAGCGATACAAAGCATGGAAGGGGTGTTAATGGTTGCGCCATTAAAAATACCTTCAATCAGTTTTCCGCCTGCTGTTAAGCGGAATATTTTAGGTAAAGGCCAGCTTGGTGTATAGCTTTCTAAACGCTCAACGGCGCGGGGGCTTAAAATAATAATTCCGTGAGCCCCTTCACCACCCAGCACTTTCTGCCAACTAAAAGTGGTAACATCTAATTTTTCCCAGGGTAACGGCATCGCAAATACAGCAGAAGTTGCATCACAAATGGTTAGGCCCTGGCGATCATCTTTAATAAAATCACCATTTTCAACTTTAACACCAGACGTTGTGCCGTTCCAAGTGAAAACAACATCATTTTCAGGATTAACTTTTGATAAATCAGGCAACTGTCCGTAATCTGCGCTGATTTTGTTGACCTTGTCTAATTTCAGCTGCTTGATAATATCCCCATACCAGCCTTCACCAAATGATTCCCAGTAGCAGACATCAACGGATCGTGGACCCAGCATTGACCATAAAATCATCTCCATCGCGCCAGTATCTGAAGCGGGCACAATACCCACCCGGTAACCTGCGGGCAGTTGTAATATTTCAGCCGTATCGGCAATTACTTTTTCCAAGGCTTTTTTGCCAAGAGTGGAGCGATGAGAACGACCTAATGCACAAAGATCGAGTTGATTCACATCATAACCCGGACGTTTTGCGCATGGACCAGATGAAAAATTAGGAACCGCAGGTTTGATGCTTGGTTGTGGGGCACTCATATGAATCAATCCTTGTTAAATGATTATTGTGTTTGAAACCTAAAAATACATTAAAGAGTAGCAACTGGCTATGAGTTAAAAATAAAATTTGTATACAAGTCCATTTAGGCTTGAAGTGTTTATTTTGTCGTCAGTCAAACATGTTACCAGCATAAAACACTTTACTTTAAATTTAGCTTAGGTATTATTTAACACGTCTGCAGGGGCGTAGTTCCAACGGTAGAACGACGGATTCCAAATCCGTATGTTGGGAGTTCGAATCTCTCCGCCCCTGCCAAACATTATATGAAGCCTCGACTTATGTTGGGGCTTTGTTGTTTCTGAACCAATCTATTTTAAATCAGAAAAAGTTAGCGGTAATATCCCTTAATCTAACAATCCTTTATTCCCTCTGTTTTATGCTTTACAAAGTCACCCTTGCTGTTCAAGATAATCAGGTGTGTAAACTGGGCAGTTGCAGTCTTGTTTGTGTGGTGTTATTTGTGTTTATACCAAACGCATTAATAAAGTGATCCGATTTACTATTTAACATTATCTTAACGGTTTTGTGAGCGTAAATTTTGCCTTTAAAAAATCAATCATAAATTTAATGACGGTCTTATTAGAATGCCAGCTAGCACAAACCATGATAACAAACGCATAGCTCGTAGGGTGATTCTATGCTCCGATTGTCGCTGCCCGGGGGGCATAGAATCCACCCTACCGATAACATCATAGCAAATGCATTAAGAATGTAATCAGATTTACTCTTTAAAAATCATCCCGGCGGCTTGGTGAGCGTAATTTTTCCTTTGAAGTAACGGATCATCAATTTAATGCTTTTGGTGTTATTGTGCAGCGGTAGGGAAGTCTAGTGAGTTCTATAAGTCACTTATGGTTTATAGTCATTAATTTAATTCCGAGAGGGTAAGTTGAAAAAATTTGGCGGTTCCAACTTACCCTCTCGGTAATCAAAATGTGCTGTGGTATTCTTCTGCTTCAATGGCATCACTACGCGATGGGCTTTGTTTAATACGTATGCAACTATCAAATTTAATGATGGCGATTAAACAAATTGAAGCAGATCTCAGTGCTGATATAACGGTTGAACAGAAAATTAGTTTGAATAACGCTTATGACAAGTTTCAAACTACGCTGACGTCAAAGTCGCAAGTATCGAGTCATTAGAAAGTTCATTGGTTGGTTTGGAAAAAAAAAGCCGATACAGAAAAAAGTATTGTGCTAACCCGCAAGACACAATTGCAAACTGATAAATTAAATCGTGAAATGGGCGGCAGCGAAATCCCGCTCAGTGACATATATGATGAGATTTTGGCGATGGACAATGACGGTATGATGAATCACTAATAGGTAAAAAATTAGAGTCTGCACTCTCTTTACATCACGGATAAAAATATTCCACACTCGGCTACATTCATTAATAGCAAAAATAATAATTTTTTAAGGTATTTATTTCAATGAATATTTTTACCTTTTGACGAAGCCCATAATTGGTATAACAAAGAAGCAATGTTCAGCGTCCATTTGTATCACCAAGGCCTGATAGATCATATATAATCTGTTTCGCCTTACAGATAGTTAGAATAATTTATCAATAATTGCCCTTTTTAACATAAGCATACTTTATTGTGATGTAGCATGTAGCATGTAGCTTCAGGTTGATTTTCATTCTCTTCCCCCCATCCAGATGTCCCTTTTATTTAAAAAAATTCAAAAACAATAAGCTAATTTTTTTAATTACGTCGGCAAAAATATGCAAAGTTAAGCCAGTAGCATTAAAGATCTAATAATCATTAAAAATGAAAATAATTAGCGTCACTACTAGGGCGTGTTGATCTTTCGAGTATGATTTTTAAACAGCATGGTAACGCG
>JBLHWW010000201.1:0-4866 GCA_047629075.1 Psychromonas sp.
AATTAAAGAACTGGATTGATCTGATTGCGCGTGCGGGTAAAACATTTTCCTATACGGAACAGGGACCAAAAGGTTTACTCACCGGCACTCGTGCAATCATTGTCACCACCCGTGGTGGAATCCATACAGAGCAGGGCAGTGATCAGCAAATTCCTTACTTAAAAACCGTACTGAATTTTATCGGCATTAGTGATATCGAAGTGGTTTATGCGGAAGCGTTAGCGATGGGACCTGAAACAGCCGTCCTTAATCTTGAGCAGGCGCGTAAGCAGCTTAGTGTTGTTGCCTAATAATAGGATTATTGTGCTTAACGGCGTAAGTTAACACTCGAATAATAGCTTGATTAGGGTTAATGATTAATTAAATCTTGATAAGCTGCCAGCTTAGCTGCTCTGACTTGTATTGGTTTGAACAGCTTGCCGTTGGTAAAAAAGGTTAACCAGCTGGCTGTTTAACCTTTTTAGCTTTTGCTATTATTTATTTAATTAAATTCGTCAGAGCATCGATGACCATTTGATGATCTTCCCGTTGCGGGAGGCCGGAGACTGTCACCACACCCACCAAGCCGCATTTTTTTATCCTGATTGGAAATGCCCCTCCGTGCGCACAATAATCGTCAGCATTAATATGTGCCTGTTGTTCAAACTCTCTGTTTTTAGCTTTATTGTATTGCCCAATATAATAGGAACTGTGACCAAAACGTAACACAGTCTGCCGTTTCCGTTTTATCCAAATCTGATTATCAAGCTGAGTACCGGACATTGCATAACTGAATAAAATCTGGTTAAAGGCATAAACTTCGATGGCGACCAGCGCATGGTTATCCTCAGCTATTTTTTTTAATTGACAGCCTAACTGCCAGGCCGTCTGATTATTAAAAAATGTAAACTGCAATTCGCTTTCCTGACCTAATAAATCCGGCAGTGAATATTGTGTACTCATAATAAAACCTTGATTGTTTTGCCTAAGCGGCTGCTTTCCATTGCTAATTTAATCAGTTTAATATTCCACAATGCATCATCTGCTGAGACGGGAGGTTTAGCCCCACTATTAATAGCCTTTGCCATCCGCACAAAAAAATGTTGATAACCACCAAGCTCTGTTTTAGCAACCTGTAATGAGTCTTCAAAATATAAATGACCAGATTGATCTTGGTTTTCCTGACCCCAGTCGGTGGTCGTAGGCAGCACACCTGTTTTTAATCTCTCTTCCTGCGGATCCAGTCCCCATTTTCTATAATTAGCCCGATCGCCTTGAATATTAAAACGTAAATTGGGCGCGGCACAAAATAATGAAGCACTTAACAGCGCCAGTTTATCTGGGTAATGCAGGGTTAAGTTAAAATAATCAATATTGGTCGCGCCTTCCCGCATTATTTTACATTGCGCCGTGATAGCGTCGGGTAATCCGAAAAGTTGTAACGCCTGATCAATTAAATGGGGGCCTAAATCAAATAATATGCCGCCACCGTCTTGAGAATTTTCACGCCAGCGTTGAACCACGGTTGGTCTGAAACGATCAAAGTGTGATTCAAAATGTTTAATATTACCTAGAGTGTTTTCTGCCATTAATTTTTTAATGGTTAGAAAATCACCATCCCAGCGGCGGTTGTGGTAAACACTTAATACCAACCCTTTTTCTTTTGCCAGAGCGATCAGGATTTGACCATCGGCAACGTTAGTCACAAAGGGTTTTTCTAAAATCACATGTTTATTATTTTCCAGAGCTAACTTAGCGAGGGAAAAATGCACATTGTTAGGCGCTGTAATAATAACTAACTGCGCATCACTGTTTTTCAGCATCTCCTCTGCGCTTAAATAATGCGCTGCATTCGGCCAATCTTGTTTAAGCGCATCAGTTTGACTGCTGCTGATCGCCGACACTTCAAATTCCGGCAGCGACTCGATAAAAGGAAGGTGAAATGTTTTTGCGGATAAACCATATCCAATGATGGCGGTCTTAATAACACCAGTATTCATTTTATTGCTCCTTTATTGATTTTATTGACCACTCGGGCCGCTTTCCATCTTTTTAAGGTCCGCTGGTGGCCGAGATTGGATCAGCTATGCTGATAGCTGTTTTGTTCAAATGACAATATTCCAGCTGTATATTTTTAATATAGAAAGAGTGTTTAACTGCATATTCAGCTAATAAGCGTGCTTTTTGAGTCATTACAGCGCTTGTTTGGGTTAAATAATAGTGACAATACCATGTGAAAATATATTGTTGTAAAATTTAATTACGATTTTTTACAGTTTAGATTCAAACAATAAGTGCAGAACTTGAATAGGTAGAAAAACGCTCAGCTGACTATATGCTAAGCGCTTTTTCTCCGGCAAGAGATGCAACAATGAAAACATATAACCAACTGACCTATGAATAACGATGCTAGATTTATGCACTAAGTAAAACAACCAATCAACCATTAGTAGATAGTTTTCTCGTAATACAGGTAAACGTAGTTATCGTATTAAACAAGCTCAAATATCATCAGACAAGCGTTGATTGAGCGCTTGTAAATCCATTAAAATGACAATAAGCCTTATTGCGCTAATTAACTCAAAAAGCAAAGAAAAATGGAGCCCAGAGCAGATATCTGCGAGGCTTAGAGAGCACCAGAGCACCAGAGCACCAATATTAGTCATGAAAGCATTTACCAGTATGTTTGGTTAGATAAGAAAAGTGGCGGTAACTTATTCAAAAAACTGCGTAGAAAAGGAAAAACCTACCAATCACGTAGTAAAGATAAGCAAGCGGGTAGTGGGGTTATAAAGAACCGTATAAGTATTGATGGACGACCACCAATTGTTTAAAATAAAAGTATAATTGGTGATTGGGTTATTGGAAAAGAACACAGTGGCGCACTGGTTGCATAATAATGAGCCAAATATAAACGAGTAAAGATAATCGGCAGCAACTGCGATACTCAGCATTACGGTTGAAAATTCGGCAATAATTTGGTTTTTAAATATAGATTTCAACAGGATAATTTCGGTAAAGCTCGCGCCAGCGCTACCGATAATCATTGCTATTACGATTCCTAAAGCCATCGCCTTTGCAACCAAAGCCGCTCTTAGAGGGATAATCGCTTCAGCTCGAAGGTATAATGGCATACCAATTACCTTCACCAGTATATTCAGTTATTAAATCTGTAGGGATAAAGCCATAGATGAATGCCCCTAATGAGATACCCATCAACAATTAAAGAAAACCTGCTTGAAATCCTTCCAAGTTGAGCGCCAAATACGCATTCAACGATTGTCATCTTTATTGGCTTCAGATGCACTTTTACAGCATAAGCCGTAGCCATCACAGGATTTTTTGGGCAATATGATGCGGATGCGGATGCGGATGCTGGCTCTGGCGTACTGTTACACCAATCCGCATAAATATCTGACCTATCTTAGTTGTTAAAATTAACGCTAGCTTCCTTTTTTTCAATCTCAATAGCCAGCTATTACTCAATCAAACATCTTGCTATCATTATTTTTTCATTAGCAATTTTAGACCATTTACTTATGTGGATTGGTATTATACCAAAAGAACTAAAAAGGTGATTACCCTTACTGGTTAAAATCATCCCTAACTGCGTTGTGATTTTTGAAGTGAGAACAACTATCTCCTGCAACTCACTCCTTATTAGGGCTGATTTTTCCTTCGCAATCATTGATCACTTAATTAATTCTTTTGGTATTAAAGCAGGACGTTGGCGCTTCTTCTTTGTTAGTTTCGCATGATTTTCCGCAGCTTGAGCTTTCAGCTTTTTTATACGCTTCTGGTTTTACATCTTTGTCAAATCCTAGTTTTTCCAGTACAAAGCCGGCAGTTACTGCCACAACGATTGCGATAAGGAAGTAGAACAGGGAAACTTTAATACCGAAGGTCACGACAAACAGGCCGATAATGATGAAATTAAGCAGAGGACTGGAGAATAAAAATACCATCATAGGACCAAAACCCACTCTTAATCTAAGCAGACCTTTTAGGAATGGGATGGTCAAGCAACAGCAAAATGGAGTCATCGCGCCAAGTAGCGCCACAATGACATATTATTTTCCCTAGATGAGCTTAGGACAGGCTGAATTTTATCGGGGGTTATAAATTCTTGCAGCACACGGACAAGATAGCTGATGACTAAAAAAAATAATTAATTCTGTCATTAAGAAAGCGAACATATCTAGTGCCTCTTTGGCCATAGTTAAAATTTCAGGACGCATCACATTTGCTTAACCTATTAGTTGTTAATGGATATATCAAAAGATACATAGCCGCTCGTTATGTCAGTCGACTATTCTAGAAGAATGGAATTATTTTGGTGGTTAATTTTGATCTGAATTTATAATAATCTTAGAAATATATAAGTTGGAAAGGGAGATATACCGCCTTAGAGCTTTTGCACTATTTATCCGTTGAGATCACCCAGTTTAGGCTCACTTTCTCCGAATACCGTGCATAAAGGTTATCTCACTTTTTCTCCAATACGATCTAGAAAATATTAGTCAAAAGGTAAAAACAGCCCTATTAAATTAACCAGAATAAATTGCTATTTGGTTATAACTTCTATTAATTGAAATCCTTGGCTACGTGAAATTGATGTTGATATGATGACACTTATCATTCGTCGATATCACCAGAATGAAAGGAGCTTTATTCTTTGAGCCTCAACCTTGTTTCCCTCCGTGGCGTTCTCCACCATAATATAGATCATTAATTTGCACACGCCCTAGGGCGTGTTGATTTTTCGAGTATGATTTTTAAACAGCATGGTAACGCGTTATAATTTATTTCGCCAAAAACTAACTACAACACGAAACCATGCCTAGATTAGTGTTAACCGATAAACGATGGGAAATGCTACTTCATTTA
>JBLHWW010000202.1:0-4813 GCA_047629075.1 Psychromonas sp.
GGTGATATTTTCAATATCAATGACAAAGGGCTGTAATCCGGAAGAAGATAATTGTGTCAATTTATCCTCTGTGCGCGTTGAAATATTAACTGCGTCAAAGTCTGACTGTAACAGTTTAGCCAAAGGTAAACCTAACCAGCCACTGCCCAATATACTGATGCTCTTCTGCATGTCTATTCTCCTAAATTTTGTGTGTAAAACGGGGCTAATCGGTACAATAAAGAAACGCAGGGATACTTATATTTTACTGCGGTTCTTATCAACTCAACAACAATACTCCAACCCCGCATAAGTAAATATTTAAAAATAAGATCTAGCAGCCAAGTAATTGCTTACAAACTTTAATGTATTTTCTGTCAGTCAGGTTAATAAATTCTGACGGATCCTTTTTGCCGTGCTCGACTATCCACTAAGATTTTTATTTTTTGTGTATCTGTCGCCTTTCCCCACTGTAATATTTCGTCGATATGACGAAAGCACCCCATGCAAATTTTGTCACCATCCAATGTACAAGAGCCAATACAGGGTGAATTAAGGTTATTCATGATTGTTCATCTCATCAATTTAAAAAGTTAATTATGATGATAACAACTCTTCAGTTAAACTCTCTGTTTATTAATAAAATCAGAACAAAAAGAGGTGTTAAATGTTTATTATTCGCTGGCTTTTAGGCCGCATTATTTTATTGCTTAACTTTATTTTTACTCCTAAAAAACTGAAACGAGAAACTCAGGAGCAAGCTAAAGTCGATGCGCAAACACAAAACATGCAACTTTATCAATATCAAGCCTGCCCATTTTGTGTCAAGGTACGCCGGGAAATACGTCGTCAGGGGTTAAATATTAACACTGTCGATGCCAAACAAGCTGAGCATAAAGAAGTCTTGGGAAATCAAGGCGGAAAAATAAAAGTGCCCTGTTTACGTATTGAGGAAAATAATAAGGTGGTTTGGTTATACGAGTCATCGGCTATTATTGAGCATTTAAATACCCGCTTCGCTTAGGCGAACATGGCTAGCGGTAATTTACCGTTAGCCATATCTCTTTGTTAACAGCACTCTTTAAGTTTAATTATACCAATTCCACTAATTAAGTGATCTGTTTAGGCACTGGGAAAACCCATGAAAGCAAGGCATTGGTTGCAGTAACTAGTTGCCCTAATTATAAAATCAATAACAAAGACTAAAACGTAGTTTTATGTCTCGCTGCATGTGTTTTAACACGCATAAATGAGCAGAAAATAATAGATTTGCGATTACACCTTAGCAAAGCTATAGGTACGATAACCACCGAGCAGGTTGCGCGCCTTATACCCCCGGTTAGCAAGTTGGCGGTAAGCTACATGGCCTCGTACTCCGACAGCACAAAAAACGATTATTTCTTTATTCTTCGGAAGTTCGCCCATACGTTGGCGCAGTTCATCAACCGGGATATTAATGGCGCCTTCTAAGGTACCAAATCTCTCGATTTCTCCTGCGCTTCGAACATCAAGGAGTAATTGATGTTCGTCAAGCCTATCTATTTCATCAAAATGTATCGCTTTCAAATCACCATTTTCAATATTATTGGCAACAAAAGCAGCCTGATTAATGACATCCTTAGCGCTACCAAAGGGTGGAGCATAACTCAATTCAAGATGCTGCAGTTGATCAATAGTCATACCGGCACGCTGTGCAACTGCCATAATATCGATACGTTTATCGACACCGTCTTTACCCGCTGCCTGAGCACCAAGAATTTTCTTGCTATCCGGACAATAAAGCATTTTAAATGAAACAATTTCAGCGCCCGGGTAGTAACTCGCATGGCTTGCGGTATGGACATAAACTTTCTGGTATGCAATACCTTCACGCGTCAGCGTTTTCTCATTCTTGCCCGTAGAGGCAACCGCTAAATCAAAGATCCTACAAATTGCAGTACCCTGAGTACCCTGGTAAGTCACTTTACGGCCAAAAATGTTGTCTGCTGCCATACGACCCTGACGATTGGCAGGACCTGCCAGCGGGACAATAGTCGATTTACCCGTAACAAAGTCGGCTTCTTCAACTGCATCACCTACCGCATAAATTGAAGGGTCACTAGTTTGCATGCCGGGTGTCGTCCAGATACCACCAAGCTCACCAATCTTAAGGCCCGCCTGCTGAGCGAGCTTAATGTCAGGACGCACACCAATTGCCATAACCAGCATGTCTGTGTTGATCCTTTCACCATTACTCAAAGTAAGGTTCAGCTGACCTTGCATGTGTGAGTGCAATTCAGACTCGCCACTTTCTAAGTTAGGCTGATGGGACTCTGTAACGTATTCTGCAGCTTTAAGTGCAACACCTAAGCGCAGATCAATACCTTTACTCAGAATCTCAGCATGCGCAAAGCCTGCCATTTCGCGGTCAACCGAGGTCATTATCTGCTCAGCGAATTCGACAAGTGTGGTTTTAATGCCCAGTTGATGGAATGCCTCCATCACTTCCAAGCCGATAAAACCACCACCAACAACAGTAGCGTGTTCAGGGCGATTCATCCTAATAGTATTAAGAATTTTATCCATATCAGGAATATTACGCAGAGAATGAGTAATAGGATTATCTATACCCGGGATGGGAGGCACAATTGTTCCTGCGCCCGGACTTAAGACTAAAAAATCATAACTCTCAGTGTATTCTGAACCGTCGCGTAGATTATGGACGGTGACCAAATTTTTTTCTTTATTGATGCTAAGCACTTCGCTCATGGTTCGAACATCAACATTAAAACGCGCCAGAAAGCTTTGCGGTGTCTGCAGCAGTAAGTTACTTCTTTCTGTGATCTCACCACCAATGTGGTACGGTAATCCGCAATTCGCGAAGGAAATAAATTCCCCACGTTCAAACATTATAATTTCAGCGTCTTCGCTAAGGCGTCTGGCACGGGCAGCAGCAGAAGCCCCTCCAGCAACACCACCAACTATTACAATTTTTGTCATTATTAGCTCCATCAATTTGAAAAATAGGTAATAAAAGAATGGTCTATGATTTTTTTATCTAAGGTCAGGTCAAAAATATTATTTCTGCTTGCTGATCTAAACGCTGCCGAGTTGTAATCGGCAACAGGCCAACAACCGATACTTTATTAGACATTCAATACGCCAAAACTTTTAATGTTTACATTTTTCTACAGACGATAAAAATTAACCGAGTGTTCTTTTGCTCGGTTATACATTCGTTTTTTGCCAAGTTAGTCCGATTGCCAGAACTAACTAATTAATTAGTTAGTTTACAACCGCATTTCTTTAAGAAAAAAGCAGCCGGACAGATTCCTGTAAAAGCACTCTGTAACAAATTTATTCCCACAAATACGGTTAGCCATATAAAACCGGGATGAACAAATTGTGTTAATAGAACAGCAAGTAAAATCATAGAACCAGCTATTACTCTAATGCCATTGTCAATTGTCATGTTGTGCTCCTTATAATAGGTTAAAGCCTGATCTATCGTTTAGTTAGGCTCGCCGCTAAAAGTAAATAAACCAATGGGATTATTGTAACTAATTTAATTAGCAAAAGCTAATATACTTAAGTCTCATTTACCTGTTGATAAAAAAAGCTGCCGAGGTAAAATACTTTGACATACATTAAGGAATTTAAAATGAGTCAATTAGCCGAAATACATGAGAAAGCTGGAGAAGTAAGTAAGTTATTAAAAATAATAGCTCATGCGGATCGAATGGTGGTGTTATGTTTATTGTCCGATGGTGAAATGGGCGTATCAGAATTACGTGAGCATACAAAATTAAGTCAATCGGCATTTTCTCAACATCTTGGTGTATTAAGAAAAAACCACCTCGTTAAGGTAAGAAAAGAGTCACAACAAGTCTATTATTCTATTGCAGATCCGCGTGTAGGTTTACTGCTTAGCGCCTTACAACAAGCTTTTTGCCCCCCCGAAGTAAGTAACTAATTTAAATACGGTCGGAGTCCATTATGGAAAACTTACCCCCTGGCCAGCATTAGCCGGGGATGCATTCGTTGGTCTTTCTGCTGCCCTGCTGATGTTGTTTAGTGGAAAATCGCCGGAGTAAGTACAACAATTGCTGGTCTATTAAATTCTCAGAAACATCAATCGAGCTGGCGAGCCGCTTTTTAACGGGCATGATAGCCAGCTTTTTAATTGTGCCACCTTGGCGTTTTGAGCTACCCAATACCGGTGGTGAATCTATTATTGTCGTTTCTCTGGCCAGCTTATTAGTTGGTTTCGGTACGCGCTTGGACAATGGGTGTACCAGCGGGCATGGTATTATTGGCTTGAGTCAAAAATAGTTCGTATGAGTGTTAGTGTGGTTGTGGGTCTGCTATTTAGCATGGAGATGATTATCTTCGATATGCTTAATCCGACCAAAGTAATCGGGTTTTTAAATATTACTGGTGATTAGGATCCCAGCCTGGCATTTGTAATGGGCGGTGCATTGGCTGTATTCACCCATTTATCACTGTGTTATTAAAAAACGTGCTCGTGCGATTAATGGTGATAAATTGAGTGGGGTCAGCAATACTAAGATTGATGGTACCTTAATTTCTGGATTGCTTATTTTGGCGCAGGATGGGCGTTAGCTGGTTTTTACCCCCGTCCCACCATCACCAGTATTGCCGGCGGCAGTAATATTATTTTAAATTTTATTCTAAGTATGATTATCGGTATAATATTAGCCAAACAGTACCAATAAGGACGCTTTTTCTTACCTTTTGTTGGTTACCAGAAAAATATCCGCACAATTTATGCCAAAATAAATAACTAAACAATCAGATGACAAAAAATAAAAAATATTGATTTAACTGGAGAGCA
>JBLHWW010000203.1:0-4739 GCA_047629075.1 Psychromonas sp.
CAATACTTTCAATCTCCCCCTGATTCATAAGGATCATGGTCTGGCTCAGGTAAAAAACTTCCTGCATTGAGTGGGTAATATAGAGAATCGGAATTTTTTTACTGAGCTTTTTGATAAAGGGTAATAGTAACTGTCTGCTGTGCTGATCTAAGGATGACATGGGTTCATCCATCAGTAATAAATCGGGGCCAGTTAAAATGGCTCTGGCAATGGCAATACGCTGTTTTTGGCCTCCCGATAATTGTTGAATTTTTTTATTAATGAGCGGCTCAAAATCAAGTAATTTAGCTAATTCAGTAATGGTGTATAAACTATTTTTTGCTTTTTTAGTCGCTAACTTAAGATTACCCAGTGCATCAAGATGCGGGAATAAGCGCGGCTCTTGAAATACCATACCAATATGACGTTTTTCTGTTTTGATAAAGGTAGTATTATCCTGCCAAGTTTCCCCCCGCCATTCTAAAGCACCACAAAAACTATTATCCAAACCTGCCAGAACACGGAGAAAAGAGGTTTTACCCGCCCCAGAATCACCAAAAACCGCACAAACGCCGTGCAATTCTACTTGCCCTTGAAAATGAAACAGGGGTTTGTGCTGTGCTGATTTTTTAAGATCAAATTTAAGCATGGATCATTCTCTGTTGGCGCTTTTTTAATACACCGTAAATAAGCACCAGCAGGGTCATCGAAAAGGCTAATAAACCGAACGACAGCAGATGTGCCTGTTGGTATTGTAATGTTTCCACATGATCAAAAAGTGCAATGGACAGCAGTTGCGTCTCCCCCGGAATATTTCCGCCGATCATCAGCACCACGCCAAATTCTCCGACCGTATGCGCAAATCCGAGCGCGCCGGCAATAATAAAACTGGGTAAAACCATCGGGAAAACAACTTTGTAAAAAGTTTCTATCGGATTGAAACCCAATGTTGCTGCAACTTCGAGGTAATCTTTATCTAAATTGACAAAGGCACTTTGTAAAGGTTGCACTACGAAGGGTAAGGAATAGATAATGGAAGCAATTAATAAACCACCAAATGAAAAAGCCAGTGTATCACCGGTTAAGCTTAACCAGAATCCACCGATAAAATTATTGGGTGAAAATGAAATAAGCAGATAAAAACCTAACACTGTCGGAGGCAATACCAGGGGCAAAGCCACTAAGGCTTCAATAAAGGGGCGCAACACAAAACGACTGCGGGCCAGCCACCAGGCTAATGGCGGCGAAATAATCAGCAAAATGAGAGTGGTTAACCCCGCCAGTTTAAAAGTCAGTATAATCGCGCTGTAATCTAATTCAGTTAACATATTTTATTGACAGATACCCTTTGGCACGAATCAACCTTTGTACTGCTGTCGAAGTTAAATAAGCAATAAAATCAGTCGCCTCAGCCTTTTTTATTGAACCGCTCAGCAGGACACCTTGTTGTAAAATAGGCTGATAATAGCTGCTTGGAATTAAAAAAAAGTTGCGCCCCTGATGTTCGAGTAATAGTGAATAGGCCACAAAACCTGCTTTAACATTACCCGAATCTATGAATTGATAAGTCTGACTGATGTTAGCTCCTTGTACATAAGAAAAATGCTTCGATAAATTCAGGTGGTTAAGGGTTTGTTCAGCCGCTAAACCATAGGGAGCAAGATTCGGATTGGCAATCGCTATCCGCCCTTTAAATTTTTGCAGGGTGCGCCCATTAACCGGCTCCTTATATTGCGGTACCCAGAAGGCTATTCGCCCTTGTGCATAGGTAAAACGCGAACCGCTCACGCCTTTATTCGAGTCTTCGGTCAATTTTGCCCGTTTCAGATCAGCAGACAAAAACAGATCAAAGGGCGCCCCCTGCTGAATCTGATGATATAAAATACCCGTTGACGCACTTGATATTAATACCTTCTGTCCAGTTTCTATCTCATACAGTGCAGCAATTTCAATCAGAGTTGTTTTAAAATTACTGGCTACCGCAACTTTAATACTCGCTTGTACTGAAAAGCTGCAAAGTAAAAGTATAAAAAGCAGGCTATGGCTCATTTTCGTGAACATTTTTATGACCATTTATCTAGGGCACTATTGTCTGATTCTCGCGCATCAACCCAATAACTTGTCCCCTGACTGTTACACTCTTTTTTCCAAAAAGGAGCCTGGGTTTTGAGATAATCCATAATGTATTCGCACGCTGCAAAGGCGTCCTTACGGTGCGCCGTGGCGATACCAACAAAAACAATCTGTTCGCTTAGTGTTAACTCACCAACACGATGAATCAGAGTACAGGCCAAAATATTCCAGCGCTGTTTTGCCTGACTCACAATTTGGGCTAATGATTTCTCGGTCATCGCAGGGTAATGCTCCAGGGTTAAACTCGCCACCTGTTCACCCTGATTCATATCCCGTACTAAGCCCGTAAAGGTGACTACTGCACCGACACTCGATTGTTCACGTAAACCGTCGTATTCACGTTGTTGATTAAAATCTTCAGTTTGCACTCGAATCATCACTAACCTCCGGTGACCGGAGGGAAAAAGGCAACTTCATCACCACTGCAAAGTGCGACATTATCGGCCTGCATGGTTTGATTGACCGCGACCATTAATGACCCTTTGGAAAGCACCGACAACCAGTTGTTATCACGCAATTTTAAGTTTTCAAGCAGGGTGGTCAAATCGTTATTTTCAGCGCTCGGCAGCTGTAGTTCACTGACACCTAACTGATCGCGTATTTGTGCAAAAAATAAAATCTTAATCATCACAATTCCTTATTTATTCGGATTTAAAATGCCCGGATTTACCACCGGTTTTCTCCAGCAGTTTAACCTCAGTTATCACCATATCTTTTTGTACCGCTTTACACATATCATAAATCGTTAATGCGGCCACGGACGCGGCAGTCAAGGCTTCCATTTCAACCCCAGTTTTGCCGCTTAACCGGCATAAACTCTGAATGCGTACACGGTTAAATTCAGGCTCAGCCACTATATCTACCTCTACTTTAGTGAGCGCTAAAGGGTGACAAAGCGGGATAATGTCTGATGTTTTTTTTGCCGCCATAATACCGGCAATACGGGCAGTGGCAAAAACATCTCCCTTATGGTGTTGTCCGTTCAAAATTAATGCCAGCGTTTCAGCTTTCATTTCCACATAAGCTTGCGCAATAGCTTGACGCTGAGTGCTGTTTTTGTTGGTAACATCAACCATATTGGCTTTGCCGTCTTGATTAATGTGAGTGAATAATGGGGTCATAATTTACCTTCTAAGTAATGGTTTATAAGTTTCGAACATGCAAATCAACATTGCGCTCATCTATCACATCGATATATAGAAACATTAAATTGTGCAGATTTTTGTATATATGTTCACCGACTTAAAGACCAATATGGGGCATAAAATTACACGGTTTATGCTGAGAATTTAATTGTTCTACAATTATTTTCGACCAGGCAGTTTTACAGGCTCCGGTAGAGCCCGGCATGCAAAAAATAACCGTTTTATTAGCAAAACCCGCCACTGCCCGACTTTGAATCGTCGATGAACCAATTTCCTGATAAGACACATGACGAAAAAGTTCGCCGAAACCTTCAACTTGCTTGTCAAATAAAACCGCCACCGCTTCGGGGGTGGTATCACGAGAAGTAAAACCGGTGCCGCCGGTGATTAATACAGCTTCAATTTCCGGATCGGCAATCCAAATCGAGACAGTGGCCCTAATTTTATAAAGATCATCAATAACAATCTTTTTATCCGCCAATAAATGGCCCGCTTGTTGTAATGCCTGAGCCAGGTAACCGCCCGAAGTATCAGTTTCTTCGTTACGCGTATCAGAGACGGTTAATACTGCAATCTTTGCGGCTTTAAACTCTTTTGTTGAAAGGTGACTCATCTTTATTCCTTAGTATTTTTTGATGGATTTTCAGACAATTTAACCATTGATCCGGGGTATTACTGTTCTGAAATCTGTAATTCTGCTGTTGTATTACATTAATTGGTTGTATTTTTAGTGTGTTAAGTAAGCTGTAAAGGGAGTAATCTTTTTTCTGCGTTGCAGCTAACGCTGCTGTCAGGTGATTTTTTAGTGCTAAAGTAAGCGCTAATATCATGGGAAAGTTAGCCTGCTCATAAAACACCCCCTGTGGGTGTTTTTTAAATTCTAATAATAAAGCAGCACATTGCGGTTTGCCCATTAAGGGCATATCGACGGGTAAAATAAACAAAGCATCGTAATCATCATACAATGCTTCAACACAGGCATGTAAACCGCCGATAGGCCCACACTGCTGATGAATATCGGTAATACAGTTGAAATCAGGATAAAAACCACTAACCAAGGTTTTATCAAGATCAAGACCTTCAAGCAAATCGACAGCACGTGTTAATAAACTTTGTTCGGATAATTGTAACTTTGCTTTATCTTGTCCCATTCGCGAAGACAATCCACCTGCTAAAACAATTCCTGCAATTTTCAATTTATCACATCCACCTGTCAAAACAAAAGGAGCATAAATGCTCCTTTACGGTACTGTCAGTATACGCCATAAAAATCAGAAAGATAACTTGATTACCAGTCTTCGATACCCGCCATATTCGGCAGTCGGTGGGCAATCCCTTTATGGCAGTCAACACCGGTTTTTTCGCCCGACGCAACTGCTGTAAAGTGTTGTTTTTTACTGCGGGTACCTTGTTCACTGAAATCCATAAAATCAACTTCATGACAATTACGGCATTATTGAGATCAGAATGATAACTTGATTA
>JBLHWW010000204.1:0-4736 GCA_047629075.1 Psychromonas sp.
CCGTCCGCGAGATTTCGACACTGAACAAGTGTTAACAAAAGCGTTAGAAGTTTTCTGGCGTAAAGGTTATGAAGGGGCCTCCCTCTCGGATTTGACGCAAGCTATGGGGATCAATAAACCAAGCTTATATGCGACCTTTGGTAACAAAGAAGGCTTATTCCTGCAAGCAATTGAACTTTATGAAAAGCGGCCCGGTGCTTTTTTCTATCCGGCATTGCAGCAAGCAACTGCATTTCAAGTGGTAGAGACGATGTTATTGGGGGCTGTCCGTAGCTTGACCGATGACGGCCATCCTCAGGGGTGTCTGATTATTCAAGGCGCACTTGCTTGCAGTGACGCTGGCGAATCGGTTAAAAAGTTATTGATAGAGCGACGACGCAATGGTCAGCAAGTTTTATGTGATCGCCTTAAACGCGCGCAACTTGAAGGTGATTTGCCCATCGGCGCCAATCCGCAGCTGCTGGCTCGCTATATAGGGACCTTTATTCAAGGGCTGGCAATTCAAGCAACTAATGGTAGTAGCACTGAAGAATTACAACAGGTTGCGGAATTGGCACTGGCTTCTTTCCCTCGCGCTGAACTTTAAGTTAATCAGATCTGCTTAATTTAAGGGGTGTTCTTCAAATAGATACAATAAATCTCTTTACAGCGAATCTATGCAAGATCCGATTTTTAATAGATTGGCTATAATCTCATATTAGCGAGGGGCTTGCTCAGCTCTTCTATGGGTTAAAACAGAAAGCCTTGTTATCCTGTCGTCTAAACAGCAAGGTTTAACTTGGGTTATAATGTAAATATTTTAAATTAAAACCGAGCTGGATATCTGTTTTCAGTGTAACCAGTTGTTTTGCCAATAGAGAAAAGATGAAAAAAGATGGGGCATCTAAGTCTTTTTAGAAATAAACCAAACCAATGTGGCTACGGAAAATTTCCATGAGTTTTTCTTGTTGTTGAGGAGTATGACACTCTCGAACTGCGAAACTGCATTTTGGTATATCCTTATTTACACGCCGTCAAAGGCGAAAGACCAACAATACAAGTTACAATAAATGCTTACAAGCGAAGCTTTACGAAGGTCCAATGCGATATCAAAATCAGCGCTCAGATTGTGCGAACGAAACTGCGTGGTGGTTTATCATTATCTACATGCTGATAAGGATAAATTCAAATGGGGAGCACTTACCAAGCGCTATTTTAATCTGCTACGACTGATGATTTTGGAAAGCTGGTTATCATTCCCCTGGTGTCTGAAACCACTATTAAAGAGACCAAAGACAAACAAAAAAGCGGTCACTCGCGACCCGCTTTTTTGAGTTTTTTCAACAGATGTTATTTTTTGCTGCGCTTGCGGGAATATAAGCCGAAGCCAAGGAGCCCCGCTCCCAACAACAGGGTTGTGGAAGGCTCGGGGACAGAAGTCGTATTCGAATCAAATTGTGATACATGGCTGATTGTAGTCCCGCTACTCAGGTTCATACCCCCTGGTAAGAGCGTAGAATCGAAAACCCCCCAACCTAGCTCGGCTTGATTCTGATACAGGGCCCAGTATGTCGCATTTTTAATAACAAAGTACTCTGACGTGCTAGACAGTGAGAATGCAAAAGTATTAGCGGTATCAGTTCCGTAATAGGCAACAGGTTCATCTTTGACTACAAATGTTGCAGGACTTGCGAGTACGCTGTTAACCCAGGTAGTTTCAGTCGTTGGATTGGAATTACTTAGTAGGTTAGTATGCGAAATATAAGTATCGACGCTACCAACATCAATGCCATCATCTGTCCCTGCAGATGGATCATCAATCATTATCCCCCAACTTGGGGTAGCAAAAACCACCAATAAAGAAGAAACTAATATAAATTTTTTCATATATTACCCCACATTAATATTTAGCAAATCGATTGACCTACTAAATAATAAAGCAAATTTCATGCCCTATTGTAACGTGCTGTTTACTTTATTTTTTTTTGATGAAAACGATTGTCAGTTAAAAGTGTAAGTTTTTCCGACGCTCTTTATTTCCCATACGTCACCAATAGAGGCCGCCTCTAACGGTCGCACAAAGAACCGCTATAATATCTAAGCCATTAATTTTATAACGTATTTTTGCAAAGATAGGTTTAGGCCAACGGGTATCGCTGTTCATTTGTCCCATTGAAAATAGTCATGCTGTTTTTGTACTCTGTTGCGGGCGAGCCTCCGGTCTTTAATTTTTAATGTTTAAAAGACTTATTTGATTTAAATTCAATGCATTAAATTTCACTTTATAATTTTTTTGATAAAAACTATCATCAGTTGCAAGTGTCAATTTTTTCGACACTGTTGTGAGCTAGGCTCAGGTAATCAATCTCGAATTTTTAAAAGACTAAATTGTTGTGAAGAGCTAACAATAGGATATCAGCAGCTTTTTTATGTGAACTAAAGTTCGGAGCTCATGTTTTAAAACTGAACCTAAAGCTTGGCCAGAACTTGCTCGTGGATGATTCTGATGGATTGAGACCGCTGTGCAGGTGATAATAAAAAACAAGCATAAAATAAGTGTTCCATTTTATGCTTGTTGAAGTTACCGCTAGAAAGAGGCGTTAATATCGACGACATTTACCAGTTTGTGGTTAATACCAAAAGAACTAAAAAGGTGATCACCCTTGCTGGTTAAAATCATCCCTAACCGCGTTCTGATTTTTGAAGTGAGAACAACTATCTCCTGCAACTCAGGCCTTGTTAGTGTTAATTTTTCCTGCACAATACTTGATCACTTCATTAATTCTTTTGGTATAACAAGTACTTTTAAACCCAATCCGATTAAGTTCGTGACCTTAACTCGAGTTACGGACATCACCGAATTGCAAATCAGCTTTTACCATAGTCGAGTGATTAACGAAGACCATTCCAGCAGCAATTCGATGTGCGATTTTTTCGCCGAGTTTCTCACCTGCAATAAAGCCTTAACCTCCTAAGCCAAATGAAGAATCGTTAGCAATATGGATCAGCGTTGAAACCATTTTTTCATTCATCGCGTTTTAACGACCCATATTTGTAAACGTTGCCTGACCTTGAAAAACGGCAAACAAAGAAAATATAAAGGTTCTCTGATACTTTTTAACATTTGAGATTGAGGCCAACATTATTTCTCCTATTATCCTTTCCATGGGCAGGCTTCTGTGTTTATTTGATGTCGGGAATCTTATTCTCGCAATTCTGGCTCATGGGGCCTATTTTATTTTTGTTCTAGAACTGTTTGGAGTGCTGTAGTTAAGTCGCAAAAATGAACTAAAAAACCAACTTAAATTCATTAATAGTCAAAATTAAAGACCGCCCAGTTCATTTCTTATCTCTTTATTTTTATAAGGTGCTAATGTATTTACAAGGTTGTGCTCAAAATAGTTATTTTAAATCATGGTTTTATTTAAGAGTATTAATTAATACCGCGAATACCAAATATTAGCTAACGTGCCGCTAGGCTGGTGACTCTAAAAATTGCTTAATGTCATATCCTTACCTTTAAAGTACATTTTTTTGTAAGTTACTATTTACCAGTCTTAATCTTCCAGTAAAACATAAAAAAATATTGAGGAATAGAAATGATGCATTATAAGTCTATTTTAACACTGGCTTTTACGGCTGTATTGAGCGCTTGTGGATCTTCTAGTGACAACACCAACTCAAAAATTTCTGCACCAGCTCTAACTGAAAAAATGAATTTAGTAACAACCATCGTTAAACCAGATGGCAATATTTGTAACTACGACGCTGGAAGCATTTTGAGCACCGAGCATTTTACAATCGGCGTCATGGATAGTGGTGTAACAGATGACCAGCTTCAAGCGGCAGCAAAAGTCGTAGAGGTCGCATTCAATGATCTACTGACTGCATTAGATCTCGATGCGACAACCGATCTCGATATCACAGCAGAGGCCCCTTGGACAATCTGTGTTGATAGTTTAGCAGCGCTGAATGGGAGTGGTTACGAGAACTCCTTGGACTTTTCCCCCACAGATGACAGCAATGCCAACTACCGTTTAGCCAAACACGAATTAGTGCATACCATCCAAATGGAGTTAGGCGATGTCAATAACGGCGGCTACCCAGAGCGATGGTTTAATGAAGGGTTAGCACATCACTTAGGGTCTCCTGCTTCAACCCTTACCTCGTCACAACTGGTCAGGTTCGTGAGAAGCCGTTCAGGTAATTACGATGAAACTGAAGCCATTTGGTCTGATACGCATCACTACGCTTATTCTACCATCATAGGTTACCTAACCGACGGACTCGGGCTCTCGAACAAAGATCTATTGAATGTATATATTAATGCATCAAACAGCTCATTTGAAACCGCTTTAAACGAAGCACTTAGCAGTAAATCCGTCACTTTATACGACCTACATAACGATAACTTTATTATTAATACCATTGCTGGCGACTGGCTTGAAAATTTTCAAGCTAAAGGTGAGTTGACTACCAATAAATTTATAATTGATGCAGCAATTAACAATCGTGTTGACTATTTATCTGGCAGCCCTAGTCTACATTTCGACTACGACGATAGCAGCTATGAAGCAAGATTAGAGACAGTAAAAGATGGCACCTATCAGCTGTATGTCATGGATGACACTAAAACGGTTTATGGCCCAATGAGCGTAACAATCAAGAATCATGCGATAGGGAGGATTGACTTATACGATATCGCTAAGTGTACTGACACTTTCTGTTCTGCCGACTAAAAGCCAATCCAAATACGG
>JBLHWW010000205.1:0-4695 GCA_047629075.1 Psychromonas sp.
TATTGCCATCAGCTAGACCAATCAAATAGGTTTGTAAGGCGTTATTACTGACGATAGTGGTAAGTTTGACTGGTTGGATCTTTTGAGAAAGGGAAAGCGCATTACGTTGCGCCGTTAAAATTGGCCCAGCATCAAAGATCTCAACATATTTATCTGCATCAAATCCCTGTTCACTGAGAAGAGAGTATTGTAATTCTGCATCTTTATGCACTAAGCCCATCACTGCTTGTGCCTCTTCATTAATTAAAGCCACATACAGCGGATGATATGGCATCATTTCCGCAATAAAGGTTTTATTACGCGTGCCGTTGTAATATTCGACTTGGTTGTAATCTATCCCAAAAAACTTACGACCCACATGCTCCCAAAATGGCGCTCGACCATGCTGATCAGCAATCCCCGGTAATACCGCCATCCACTCGTTAGCAAAACGCATCGGGAAAACACTCATAAACAATAAACGTCCCAGGGTAATCAATGAGGGATAGAGGCTATCGGCAAGCGCCGGTACAATATAAAATGAGCAAAGCTGAGAATGATCACTTAGATCATGATTAAGGGTGAGAGCATGTATTCGGCTGTGTACATTAAGCTCTCGAGAAGAATGAATTTTGATATCATTACGAAAAGCATAAAAGGGCTCTCGGTTTCCTGCTAACGCATTCACTGCGCCGGTTCCCAGGATTTGTCCCGTTAAGGTTTCTTCTAAGACAAATAAGTAAGATTCTTCACCTGCCGTATCAACATCCTGTTCAAATGACGTTATTGAACGCTCAACTTTATTGAATAAATGTGAGCGTTTGGCAGGAAGAGTAGAAACTATCATCCCGCTTTGATGCGCTAAACGTTCAAGATTGCTGACATCATTCAGTTTTGCCGGGCGTAATATAATCATCAGAATTTATTCCTTTCTCAAATAGATTTCCAAGGCCGCAGTAAAACGCGCTAACCCCATTTTAATATCTTGCTCGGGAATATTTAAAGCAGGCGCAAAACGGATCACATCGGGACCTGCTATCAGGAAAAGAACCCCTTGTTGGGCTGCCAAATTACTGATTAATTTTGCCTGTCCACGATGTTCAGCGGTTAGCTCACAGCCAATCAATAATCCCAACCCGCGGATTTCTTTGAACAGTTCAAATTTTTCATTGATCTCATTTAATCGGGAGACATACAGATTATGACGGTCTTGAACTCCCTGTAAAAAAACAGGCTGATTAATTTCTGTTAATACCGCGTTGCCTACGGCGGCAGCAAGGGGGTTACCACCATAAGTTGTACCGTGTGTGCCAACGGATAAGGTACTCGCAAACTTGTCCGTTGTTAGCACGGCGCCAATGGGAAAACCGCCACCGAGCGCTTTTGCAGTGCACAGAACATCGGGTTGCACAGCATAATGCATATAGGCATAAAGTTGCCCGGTACGGCCAACACCCGTTTGCACTTCATCAAAAATTAACAGTGCATCATGTTGGTCACAAAGCTCGCGTAAACCTTGTAAAAACGCACGATTGGCAGGGACAACCCCACCTTCACCTTGAATAGGCTCTACAATAACAGCGCAAGTGTTAGCACCGATCACAGCTTTTGCCGCTTCAAGATCATTAAAACCAACGTGTTTAATACCACCGGGTAAAGGCGCAAAGTCCTGTGAATATTTAGGTTGTCCGCCTGCACTGACGGTAAACAATGTTCTGCCATGGAAAGCATTAGTAAACGCAACTATCTCATTTTTAGCAGCGCCATGATTATCATGTCCATATTTTCTCGCTAACTTCAATGCAGCTTCATTGGCTTCTGCGCCTGAATTACAAAAAAAAGCTTTATCAGCAAAGGTGCTTTCGACTAATTGTTTCGCTAGCTTTAAAACAGGTTCATTAGTATAACCATTACCAATATGCCAAAGTGACTCAGCTTGCTCATTGAGTGCTTGTTTTAATTTTTCATTAGCATGCCCAAGTGCATTTACTGCAATACCACCAGCAAAATCGATATACTCTTTTCCTTGCTGATCAACAATCACCGATCCTTTACCTTTTACCGGAATAAACGAAGCAGGTGCATAAGTGGGGATCATATATTGATCAAAATCAGTCCTAGTAGGTCCTTGAGTCATAGCTTTTGCCTCTTTAGTTAGTCAATTAAGCTAAAGATTAATAGATTGTAAGATGACTAGCGTTCAAAAAAACGACCAAAACGGTCAGATTTATACCCATTGCATTCAATTTGTGATCTCAAACCGATGACAGAAATACCTTAAAAAAATGCTAATGGGTAATTCTGATGGCAAACTGAGCACTTATTTAATGGCATTAGCATGGCATTACTCAGCGATTGGCGATGCATTTTGTACGTTCCTCCCTTGGAGTGGAGTGATAAAAGGACTTATAGCTCGAAGAAAAATGCGGTCCACTTGAGAACCCACAACTTAATCCAATCTGTACAATAGACATTTTACTGGTCTGTAACAGATGATGGGCGCGTTTGAGGCGAATTTGCAGGTAATGACGTGCAGGCATAGTATTCATATAACGTTTAAATAACCGCTCCAGTTGACGCTTGGAGATACACACCAGCTCGGCAATTTGATCGATCGTCAGAGTCTCTTCAATATTGCTTTCCATTAAATCAACCGCCATGGTCAATCTTGGCTGTACATCCTCACCGGCAAAGGAGTGGCTTGGCAAACGTTGCCGTTCATCGCCAGAGCGCAAACGGTCGACACAAAGATGATCGCTTATTTGATTAAGCACACTATCCTCCTCCTGCAATCCTAAATAACCCAACAGATAATCTAAAATAGCTAATTGCCCTGCACAGCTATGAAGTCGCCCATCCTGTTGATATAGGTCATGGCTAAGCGCTACATTTGGATAACGATCTTTAAAGTCATCCATTAATGACCAATGCACTACCCACTCCAGATCCAATCCAATAGCACTATCAAGTAGCCACCATAATCCACCTTTTACCGTAAGAATTTGACCCCTTTGTTGGTGATAATAGCGTTGCAGAGATTTTTTAATCTCAATGGAAATCGCCTGTTCAGGTGGTGTTTCTGCCAGAATAATCAGTAAATCGTACTCTTGCTGATCTGCGAACCCTCCTTCCTTAAACACATTTTTATCTGTGCTCTGTACAGGAAAGTCTGCGCAACCTATCAAAGTAAAATGATATTTCTGCACGCCTAATAACTGATTCGCTAATAAAAAAGGTTCGCTAATAACACCATAACTCAGCAACGAGCAATCTTGAGGCGCAAATAGTGCAATGCGCATCACCGGGTGAGCTGAATTTATTATATCAGGCATTTTCTGGATTCATTAAGCAGTCATGAAACGCTAAAGAGGCAGGTGACAAGGAGCATTTATAATTTTTTAGTACCAAAGAAAACTGACTATAAAAATGCCATTTTTTTGGCTGCAGTGCCACAACTTGATGTTGATACTGGTTATTATCAATCAGGTGAGTCGTTAAAAAACTGAGGTAGGTTCCTGCCAACACCAGCAACATGCCAGACTCAGCATGCCAACCATCAAATAGTTTGATATTGTTAATTTTCTCAATTTCTAGCAGTTGGTACATTGTTTCGGCTGAGTAAGCTCCAATATTAATTCGTTGCTTTTCCCAGGAAAAATTCTTTTCTTGTAATGCCAGTACCACAATCATCGTATCAAGTTTATTCTTAGATAACTTTTCATTTAATTGTATGAAATCACCCACTTCTAACGTCACCTCAACACTGTCGCTAAGTTGATAAAAAGCTTCAATCTCTTTCGGCAGAGGATTATTTTTCAGCGTAGCGGTATTATCCAAACAATCAATCCGCACATGCCCAGTTGATTTGGAGCGCCCCCCTTTTAATTTGTAGGCGTAATTGGTCAGCAGCTTTTGCAACTCATTGGCATAAGTATAAACCGTATGATCTTCATAGGTTACACCTCTTCCTATTAAGCAGAAAGTAATGTCAATATTCTTTTCTAATTCACAAAGTTGAATACTTGACACCGGTTGACTTAACCCCGTACTGACCACCGCATTACTGATCCTCCCTGCTCATAAATGTCACAAAAAATTTCTAAATGACACAGATCTCGCTTGTCGAATTGCTCAACATGTACAGCCATAATATTTCCTACATAACAAAATTCAAATGTTTGTATCCAATAATATTTATTTATTAGAATGAAACAAGTTGCTAACGTGTTTTCTGATACATGTCTGGCTTATAGATTTTATGGTACTTTTATTAAAAAATAAAGAGGAACTACAGATGATGAAAAGCAATCAGCAATCGAAAACAGATGATTTTGAATAGTAAATAGGATAATGCATTTCGTATGATATTATCGGTATGCTGCATTCTATGCAGCGCAGGCAGCGACAATCGGTGCATACAATGCACCCTACGAGCTATGCGTTTATTGTCATAGTTGGTGCTAGTTGACCTTCAAATAAAACAGCCATTAAATTGATGATCAATTTTAAATAATAAATCCAATCACTTTATTAATGCGTTTGCGATTATCAGGATTTAATTGCCTAGCTTGTGCAATACACTGGTGATGGAACAGGACTCGCAGAGCTCGTCCGCTCGTACACTTGCCTGCTGGCAAACAACCAGGGCACGCAGAGCTTAGCCCGCTCATGACACTTTGCTAACGCAAAATTCGCCTCCCTACTATCACATGAAAG
>JBLHWW010000206.1:0-4502 GCA_047629075.1 Psychromonas sp.
TTGATAGAGATCATAATTAAAAGCATAAACGTGAAAGCTATCATCACTAAAGAAAAAAAAGTAATAAGCTTGGTTTTTATACTGTAAAGCATAGCAGCTCTCGAAAATTTATACTTGTTAAACTAAGCATAAATCTAAATCTAAATCTAACCAACTTTAGCGAGGAATGAGCAAAAACAAGGTCGTTATCAACTCTCTATTAATATGAGGATTAAAAAATCACAAATCTGAATTTTATTATATGTTGCTAATAAAAATAACACTACCAAGCAAAATCAAATCATTACTCTTGTGTGGCGCGATCATTTCAAAGATAAAACCAGCGCATCACTCAGGTATAAATCACTAATAGAAAGCTTCAAGCTTACAAAACTAACGCAATACAGTATTGATGCTGCCGATTGAGTGTTTAGAAATAAATAAATATCGAGGAAAGCCGGCTATAATAATACAGTCAATATCTGATCACTGACGATGATGCTCGCCGTCCTAAAAAAGATACTATACTGGCTTTTAGTGGTAGCGCATTTAATAAAAAATGATCCAGACTGCAAAGTAATATTAAGTCTGTCCATCATCAATAGCCTATGCTTACTGCTTACACTCAATCAGTGCGAATAATTTTCACCGACCACTATATTCCAGAAATTCTGCCATCCACCGATCTTGTATTGCATCGGCAACCGAAAATAGCATAAAGCTGAGGGCTGGCTTATAGCAATCCGCATAAGCAAATGGTCTAAAATTGCAGGAAAAAATAATGATAGCAAAACGTTTGATTGAGCAATAGCTGGCTATTGAAATTGAAAACAACGAAGCGAGCATTAATTTTAACAACTAAGATAGGTCAGATATTTATGCGGATTGCTATTATATCACTCAAACAGACTGCTAAAAGCAAGTCCACTTTTATCTGTTTTATGAAAGTTAAATGCATCCCCTCATTACACCGATATTCACACTAAATCCATTGATTCTTTGAAATTAATGGATTTTGTATTATTGAATGACTTTCCTTAATAACTGACAGTACCTCTTTCATAGACTGCCGGTATTGGTCTTCATCTGAATTGCAAAACAGCAGAAAATCATCAACAACGTCGACTTATCAATGTCCTGTGGAATAGAAAAATCAAGGTCTTTAATATAAAATTTTCAGGTGTCTTTTCTTTCTTGAATGAAAAACGCGTTAATTAATACAATGTCATCGTATCCCAAAGCTTCTCTGTCCAGGGCTAACAGCGCCCCATATTTGTAGTTGCGCAGATCCTCTTCAATAAATACTGAGCACCGTTTTAGTTGCGCTAACTGGCTGGAGCATAAAAATACAATTATAAATAAGTCCAAGTTATGCATGTTGGGCCTCAAAGACAAAAGGCAGCTTAAAGCCTGAAAGCTCAAAAGCCCGTAGCCTCTATTTTTTTTGCATAAACTAAAAGCGCTATTCCTGTAAAAACGATAAATGCGGTTAAATAAAGAGTCGTGTCATAATTTCCAAAGGATTCAATCAGGGTGACGCTATATAAGGGGCCAGTTACCTGCCCTACACCATAAGTCGCGGTCATCGCTCCCATTAGAACAACCGGATTTTTGCCCGCTAGCCGACCGCCAAGGTTCATGAATAGAGCAACAAGACCTATAAAAGTCCCCCCATATAAAACACCGCTGAGCAAGTTTAAATACATATTATTACTCAATGCAGGAATAATAATGCCGACCAGCTGAATAGACATAGCAACAATAATAATATTTATACTGCCATAATTATGCGCTAACCTCATCCATATTATAGAAGAGGGGATACCTGCAATGCCGACTAACAGCCATCCCAAACTGCCATAACCATCAAGCCCTTCAAGGGAGTTTATAATATCAGGCAAAAATGTTCCCTGAATAACGAAACCGACACCCTCGGTAAAATAGGCCAAAATAAGCAGCACGACATAAGGGGAAAAAATTGACATTGAAAGTTTATGTTGGATAGCTTTTTGTTTGAGTTCTTGGTCAAAAGAGAGAATATACACAGAGTAAAAAGAGATCATCAAAGCGAACATGCACAACACCAGCCACGCATCACTCCAGGTCCCGCTGCGCAGCAGATAGCGGCTTATTAAATCACTGACAACGATGGCAACGCCGATACCGCTAAAATGTATCCCCATTGCTCTTGTTTTATCTTCAAAATTTAGCTTTACCATTACGATCGCGGTACCGACTATGATAATCATTGCTGAACCAAATCCTGCAATCACTCTTGATATTAGCCAGAGGGTTTCATTTGTACTTGTCGCTAAAACCAGAGTAGTTAACACACTCAGTACCATACCAATTCTAAAGTATTTTACTTTGGTATTAATATCCTTTATAAAAACAGAAAAAACAGCCCCCACGAGATAACCTGCAAAATTTAAGGAGGCTAAGATACCGGCATAGGTAAGGGTTAAAAAATCATCCAGCATAGAAGGTAACAAAGATGTAAATGCAAATCTGGCGACACCTAGACCCACAACAATCGCTAATATTCCGGCCAAAAGGATAGCGCTGTTATTGTTTCTATCTAAAAGCCTTTTTCTCAATTGTTTATCTCCCTGATCATCTCTCAAAATGCTCATTAGCGCTCGAAGGTAGAAGGCTGGAAGCTAGAAAGCTCGACACTCGAAGCCGACAGCCAACAGCTGATAGCTGATAGCTGATAGCCGAAACTTGCCCTTACGCCACCGTGCTTACTCGCTGCAGCAGTTTTTCGATAACCTGCGCCGAATATGGTTTATGGAAAAAGTAACCCTGATAGGTATCACAACCATGCGCTACCAGAAAATCAAGTTGAGCCTTGGTTTCGACCCCCTCGGCAACGGTTGTAAGCTCTAGGTTAATCGCCAGGTTAATGATCATTGCACATATTTCCCCATCTTCTAATGAGGTTGCACAGTCATCAACAAATGATTTGTCAATTTTAAGCACATCAATAGGCAGGCGTTTTAGATAACTTAGAGAGGAGTAACCCGTTCCAAAATCATCTATCGATATTTTAATACCTAATGATTTGAGAGCAGACATCACCTCGATGCAGCGATCGACATCGGTTAACAGCACCCCTTCTGTTATTTCAATTTCAATCGCACTGCCCTCTATCTCAAAACGGCTCAACAGTTCAGAGATGTAAGGAACAAGGGTATCGGAAACAAGATGTTTACCGGTAATATTTATCGCGACCATAACTTTTTCATATCCACTATCCAGCCAACGGCGCATCTGTTCAAGTACCGTAAAGATGGCAAATTCACTAAGTTGAATAATCAAGTTAGACTCTTCGGCCAGCGGAATAAAATCAGCCGGTGAGATCAACCCTTCTTGGGGATGCTTCCAGCGCATTAAAGCTTCCAGCCCAACCAGTTTATTATTGGCAGTGACTTTAGGCTGATAGACCATAAAAAACTGATCTTTTTCCGCAATACCTTTGTGCATATCCTGTTCATGATCAAAATCACGGGCAGCCTGATGGCCCATCTCAACTTTAAATATTTGATAGTTATCTCGGCCACTCTGTTTTGCGGAATACATGGCAATATCAGCCTGCTGCACTAATTGTTCAGCAGTGGTAATACCCGCTTGTGCGGTGGCGATACCAATACTGGTCGGTATGCTGATTATCCGCCCTTCTAACGCTAAGGGCTTGCGCATAATCTTCAATATTTCTTGCGCTTTGCTGTCTCCCCCTCCTTGGTCAAACGCTTCAGAAAACAAAATAACAAACTCATCCCCCCCCCATCTTGCGATAACATCAGTGCTGCGGGTAACGCTAATTAGCCGTGTTGCGACTTCACAGAGCAACTCATCACCGGCCTTATGCCCTAAACTGTCATTGATTTTTTTAAATCTATCCAAATCCAGAAAAAACATAACAACATCTTGTTCGCTATCGGCACCGCGATTGATAGCTGTTGTTAACGAGTCCATCAGGTAGGTACGGTTATATAAACCAGTTAAAGGATCGCTATAGGCCAACAGTTTCAATTTTTCCCGTAGTTTTAACTGCCGCGTTACATCACGTATATGCAGGGTAAATTCATTTTGTATCTCACTACCAAAACTTGCCCCGGTAATAGTAATTTCGGCAGGGAATTCAGGGGCTAAGTGACGATTCAAGTTAAGCGAATTGCGATGATCACGCACTAAACCTTGCGCCGATAAAAATTTACAGGCTAAATTTTCGCGCACCGCCACTCGATCAGCTTCTAATATAAACAAGTCGATAAAATTCTTATTAATGGCCCGGTTTTTTGAATAGCCAAAGGTGCGCTCGGCGGCCGGATTAAATTCGATAATCACGCCATTCAAATCAATGCTGACAATGCTATCCATTGATGAATTTAGAATGGCACTTTTTCTCTTTTCACTGGATCGGTATTTATTAATGGCACAATCACGATTTGAAATTTCGCTATCCACCCGCTTAATAACTCGGTTGTATTGACTTGCTATTTGTCCTACTTCGGTAAAAG
>JBLHWW010000207.1:0-4490 GCA_047629075.1 Psychromonas sp.
CTTTTTAGTTCTTTTGGTATAAGTATGAGTGCGATTGATAAAAATGCAAAATAGTTGCCTGATAACAGAACAAATAATTATTGTAAAACAGCCAAAAGACTTAAATTGTTGCGTTTAGGATAACTGCTTTCTCATTAAGGGTAGAATTCATACTGAGGAAAAAATGTCGGCAAGACTTAATGAGTTGAATGGTATTAGTTAATAATGCGCCAGCAAAGGCGCAAAACGAGTATCGTATTACTTAAGTATTAGCGGATCGACTGAGCGCTTTTTCAAAATTAGAACCAGTAGGATCCTGAAAAACTCTCAGGCCAAACTCAGGAATAACAGCTAAAATATGGTCAAACATGTCCGCTTGAATTCCCTCATAATTAACCCAATCCTGGTCGTTACTAAAAACGTAAACTTCAATGGGTACACCCGTAGAACTTGGTGCCAACTGCCTCACCATAAAAGTTAACTCTTGATGTATTTTAGGATTTTTTTTCAAATAAGCAGATAGATATTCCCTAAAGGTGCCTATATTAGTGAGCCGTCTTCCATTAGCAAAGTTACTTAAGTCGTTTCCTGTTTCTTTATTGTAAGTCTCGATTTCTTTTTGTTTATTAAGTAAATAATCCTTAAGAATCTCAATTTTCATAAAAGACTGAAGCATTTCTTGATCACAAAATTTTACCGATGTCATATCAATTGAGATAGAACGTTTGATTCTCCGCCCTCCCGACTCGGTCATTCCCCGCCAATTTTTGAACGACTCGGAGATTAAAGCATGGGTCGGAATGGTGGTGATGGTTTTATCCCAGTTTCTGACCTTAACCGTATTAAGGGTTATATCAATCACGTCACCATCGGCACCACGACTTGGCATTTCCAACCAGTCATCAAGACGTAGCATATCATTTGCAGTAATCTGCATACCTGCCACCAGTCCAAGGAGAGTATCTTTAAAGACCAGCATAATGATCGCCATCATTCCACTCATTCCCAAAAACAATGCCCAAAGATCCTTGCTCAGCAGAAGTGAGATAGCGGCGACCGTTGTAAAAATCCACAGAATAATTTTTAGAACTTGAATATAATTGTTGATTGGACGTTGTTTGGACATTTTGTAGGTACGGTAAATAGCATCAAATGCAGCTAGCAGACTATGAATAACAAGGGCAAAGGCAATAATTAAATACAGCGAAGTAAACTTAGAGAGGTTATCCAACAGAAGCGGGTAATCATCTGCCGGAAAAATGATTTTTGAAGCCACACTAAAGACCAATATTGGCATTAGATGGGACAAACGGGTGAATACATGACAGTCATAAAAAGTGTCATCCCATTGACTTTTAGTCTTTTTAATAAACTTTTTAACAAAAACAGTTATTATCTTTTTGGTGATATAATTAGCTACCACCGAGATCAAGATAAGCATTAACAGCACTGAGATAACTGACATATCTGTTGCTAATGCTGGCTCTGAAAAAATTGTATTATACTTTTTAATAACGGTATTAATCATTAATTAACCTTATCCTTTGATGTTTATTCAAAAAAATATTATCTATTAGGGTCTGTTCTTTTTTACAATAGAATAAATAATAATTGCAAATTATACCAAATTCACTCATTTTCCATTCATTTATGCTGCTTAGTATAATGAAGATTAGTTGTTGAATAACGTCATTCTTTATAAGCGCTTATCAAAAAAAAAGCTTTACAATAATATTGTAAAGCTAATAAATCATAGCAATAAAAAACACTATTTAACCTTTATATTTTTAAGCTAACTCTTGTTTTATCGCCTCTATTATCGCTTCAGGTTTACTTAAGTACAGTGAATGGTTTAATAACACCGCCTTTTCATCGACGATTAACAATAAAGCAGGAAAGTCAGTTGTTTTCATAAACTCTTGAACTTCACTGATATCAGATAAGGTATATTCAGACTCACTGCTTAATTCATCTTTAAATATTTTATTAGGTGGTGATAACTTAAACGCCTCGACAATCTCATTAAAATCGTGCTTACATCCGAAGGGATTACCTTCAATAAAGTGGGCTTTTTGCAATGCGTTTAAAACACCCAATTCTTTCTCTGGTTGTTTATTTTGCAGCCAAGCCATAAAATTGGCAGTCATAATCGCATTTTTAGGACTATCGACAAAACGTTTATACTGTTGGCCAAATTTCACAACACTTTCTTTTGCGACCCGGTCCATCTTTTCATGGCCAACACGATCACTGCCATCATAATGAGCACAATGCCATAAATGGATTGTCATTTCAGGGCAGGATTTTTCGATCTCATTAAGTAAAGCAGTACTTGCGTAGCTCCAAGGGCAGTGAGAATCATATATAAAAAATAATTCTGGGGTCATTCAATTAATCCTTTTTAATAAATAGATTTGAGACCTGACGGGTCACAGATTAAGGTCTATTTTAATGCAAATAGGGGCAGAGTATATAGGTGTTCGCTTTTTGGCAGAAAATCAGCAAATTAAAGAGCCATTTAAGAGATTTTCAAGTGCCGCTGCCCCGCTTATTCACATGCTGAAACATAATTTAGCCTGGTTAATTTTATTACCTAATGTCATTAAACAATATTTTGGTTAATTAAGTAATCAAGCCCACCTGTTACCGCCGCAACCTGCGCATTAATACAATCTTCTCCTGTCGCCTGAGGGCTATCGGGATAAACCTCTGTTGTTGTGCAATAGAGTGCGTTAGTGAAACCATTACACAGCCCTAACTGTTTAGTATCATAATGAATAACGCCATCTTGGCTAATAGACTCTCCAATAATTTTCCCATTCGCATCAACAGGGGCAATGTGAGTCACTTTTCTAACTGCTTCAATAATAGCACTTTGAAAATCATGCTTGGGATTATTGGTATCGGCAACTAGATAAAAACCATCGGGAATATCCGTAAGTTCTTGCTCAACACCATCTCTGGCCGTTAAAGCAGGTCTAAACTCAGTATTATCGGTATCTGTTGTTTCATGTAAGTCAATATGAGTCATAAAATTTAGACGATGTTTTTTAACATATTCCATCAATTGAGATGCCTCTTGAGAGGGGCTTGATTGATAAAATGATCTATTTGGATCCGTCGCATGGGGATTCCAACGGTTAACCGTTTCATAGCCCCACGGACTGATGCAGGGAGCGACAGCAATATTGAATTTTTCAGCATAGTCAAGGCCATGCTTCTCAATAAAACGCAGTGCCCCATGAACTCCGCTAGTTTCATAACCATGGACACCACCGGTTATCAAAATTGAAGGTTTATTATTATCCCAATCGCGAGTTGTGACTATATAAAGCGGATAGTTATAAGGCGAATAACAAAGTTCACCATATTGTTCAACCCTAAAATCTGTCGCTAACGCAGTGATTTTTCTAAGCACATCATTTTGATATGAACGTTTAATTATCTGTTTTTCGAACCATGCCAATTGATCTTCCGCTTGCCATTTTTTGGGGCGTGGCGTTATTAAATCTGTTTGTTGTTCTTTCATTATATTGCCTTACCGACGGTCGGAATTAGTTTATAAAATACGCAGATATATGCGACTTAAATAAGAATGATTGGAGGACAATATAATCATTTGAAATCCCCTGCAACTCAATGAGTAAATAAATTTTTATTACAATTTTATTGAGCGGTTAATATTCTGTCATCACAACAGTAAAAATAGATAAACAGTCTGAGCGTATTATAGGTAGGCAGCACTCTATGCAGCGCAGGCAGCGACAATCGGTGCATAGAATGCACCCTACGAGCTATGCATTTATTGTCATAGTTGGTGCTAGTTGACCTTCAAATAAAACAGCCATTAAATTTATGATCAATTTTAAATAATAAATCGGATCACTTTATTAATGTGTTTGGGATTATCGGGATTTAATTGCCTAGCTTGTGCAATACACTGGTAATGGAACAGGGTTCGCAGAGCTCCTCCGCTCATACCCCAGGCTGTCGCCTGATTCGCCCTACTAGCACATCAAAGGAATGCCACTGCGTGACTACTCTTTCTTCATTCCCATGTTCGAGTTGGTCATCGCATCAAAGCCGTAATAACGAAAAAATCCCAGCCCTTCTTTTGAAGGACTGGGATTTATCTGGATTTAATGGCATAGCTTGTGCAAGAAGCTGGTGATGGAACAGGACTCGCAGAGCTCGTCCGCTCATACCCTTGCCTGCTGGCAAACAACCAGGGCACGCAGAGCTTAGCCCGCTCATGACACTTTGCTAACGCAAAATTCGCCTCCCTACTATCACATGAAAGGAAATGTCTTCGACATACTCTTTATTTTCCATGTTCGAGTTGGTCATCGCGTCAAGCGCTTAAACGAAAAAATCCCTGCTGACATTAGTCAACAGGGATTTATCGTTTATTAGGCGCTTGGCGATGACCTACTCTCACATGGGGAGACCCCACACTACCATCGGCGCAATTGCGTTTCACTGCTGAGTTCGGAATGGGATCAGGTGGTACC
>JBLHWW010000208.1:0-4451 GCA_047629075.1 Psychromonas sp.
AGAGTCCAGCTTACTGCAAAGGCCACCACGGACCGAGGCTGGGTATCGGTTGTATAATAGCGAACAGCTTAATCAGCTAAAGTTTATTCGACAGGCACGCAATCTAGGTTTCTCGGTACACAAGATTAAATCGTTACTAAGTCTGTGGCAGCCTCTGGAGTAGTAGCCCAAGAAGAGTTTGTAACGACTCTTGTTGCAATGTTTTTATCATTAGCATATGCAATTGCATCAAGAAGATGACCTCCTAGCGCGGTAGGCTCTCCTCCAGCAAATACGACAACCTGAAGGCCACCAAGCTCATGAATAGAGTCTATGGCCGCAATCATTTGACTATTTTTTAATTTGGCTTTTCGTGTCGGAGAGCTACTGACCAAACAATGACTACACTTTGCAGTACAAAAATCCGTTGTCATAATGGTCATGTTACTAGGTATAAACATTCGTTTTCTATCCCTGAATTCAAGTATTATTTTTTTATTAGGGTATATTTTTACCCTTTCTCTGTCAACTGTATTGTTTGAAATTAATTATTTACGAGTTAATCACTTCGATGTTATCTTCCTTAAGCCCATTATGAATTTTAATAATTAACATCTCTAAACTGGCAATAGCGTAGGCTTTTAGCAGCATTATGTTCATCGAAAAGTTTAGTGTAAACAAGGAAATTTAATGAAAAAAACATTTGGTTTATGGATGATTTTTTGTAGTTTTTTCGTAATTTCGGCTGAAAAAACCGTCTTTTTAAATACTAAGGAAGGATCACTTGAAGGAACGCTTATTTATCCAGAAGAAAAAACTTCATATCCTTTAGCTTTGCTGATAGCAGGCTCGGGCCCTACAGATAGAAACGGAAATCAGGTTAATTTAAGAAACAATTCTTTGAAGTACCTAGCCGAATCATTACTAGAGAACGGAATAGCCGTTTTACGTTACGATAAAAGAGGAATAGGTAATAGTTCAAAGGCGGGACTCAAAGAAGAAGATCTAAGGTTTGAACATTTCGCTATGGATGCGAAAGGTTGGATAGACAAATATAAAGGAAATAAATCATACTCGTCGATTGTAGTTATTGGTCACAGTGAAGGTGCGCAGATTGGCCTGTTAGTGGCAAAATATTCTGATAAATATATTTCTCTTTCAGGGATAGGTTCCTCAGCAGATAAAATATTAAAAAAGCAGCTTAGTAAACAACCTGAATATGTGAAAAAACCAGCTTTAAGAATGATTCAAGAGCTTAAATCCGGTCTAATGATAGAAGAGGTACCTCCGTTTTTAAACGCGTTATTTAGGCCCTCAGTGCAGCCTTACATGATATCTTGGTTTAATAATGATCCTCTCGAAGAAATTAAAAAATTGACAATTCCAATATTAATCATAAACGGCAGTAATGATCTACAGGTTCCTGTATCAGAGGCAGAATTACTCAGAGATTCAGCTAAAAATGCCCAATATTTTATCGTACCTAACATGAATCACATTTTAAAAATATCGAGTATGGATGCTCAAGAAAATTTCAATACATATAATAATTCATCGTTACCTGTTTCTTCGATTTTGGTAGATAAAGTAACTAAATTCATTCTTGAGTAAAAGAAAAAAACGTCAGTTAAGACGCTATCTAAATACTCTCTATGTACTATTTGTATAATTTCATCGACAACTTGATTCACATAAAGCTCTGATTACATTTTGGCTGAAATGTGTAGTGAAGCGTAACCGAGCCGACCGTTAGCAGTTCTACTTGAAAAGCTTGTCATAAACACTTTCTTGAGCATACGTTTTTATAATGCTATTTCTAAATTCACTTAGGGCATCTCTATATAGAGAATGTAAGTTCAGAAAATTATCCACATTTACTGGTCGCGGTAGGAATGCCGATTACTCGACACTCCCCGCACAGATCCGGACATGCACTGCTAGCGCATCCGGCTCCTACTTGGGGATTTGGCGTAGAAGCGTTAATATTCATTTTCCAGCGATAGATTACTCAAAAGTTGTATTTCACGACCGTCTGCAATCTTGTAGGTTATCTGCTCTCTGTCACCCTCATGAAGGCACAGCTTACTTCGCTGTTCAGTGACAGATGGCGGATAATAAAAGAAGGACGGAACCGCGGTGGGTTAACTGCGATTTTTGGCTATGGGGATTTCGTTATTGATTTGTTCGTGTGATACATCTTGGGTTGTTGCTATTAAATTTCTATGCCTTGGGTTTTGGTTATTTTCCATTGTTTTTGGCTTTTTCATTAAACGCTTATACGCTGTAGTTATTGTGTTTTATAAGGTTTCCACTTACTAGGCACGGCCTGTCCGTTATCGATTTTGCACGATAATGACGCCTGCTGTATGTTCCCTGATTGCTTATATCATTTCGGTGGTGCTCTAGGTCGATATATCGGCTCTGTTATCGCCATTATTGTAAGCGGAGAATGACACTGACGACATGTAAATGGTGCGGGCGACTCTTCACTTTCATTTGAGGAAGCGACAGGCTCAGGCTTTGCGACCTTCAACAGTTTTCTAGCGAGTTTAAGCTTAGTTTGACTGCCAAGCAGTCCATAATGACGGATGCGGTGAAAGCCATTGGGTAACACATGTAGCATAAACCGGCGAATAAACTCGTCAGTGTCTACTCGCATCACTTTGTGCATATTGTTGCCTTTTCGCCGATAGTCTTTGTATTTAAAATGGACATGATGTTCGTCCATTTTCTGTAAACGACTATTGGCAATCGCCACCCGATGCGTATATCTCGACAGATAAGCCAATACTGCTTTGGGGCCTGCGAAGGGACGTTTAGCATACACTACCCATTCTCTTTGTTGCTGAGCGCGTGTCCAATCATTGAACTTTGCAGGCTCATTAAAGCTTACGGTATCCAGAAGGTTGCCAAAACACTGCAACCGCTCATCTTTATACAACTGCCTCACGCCTTGCATGTATAGCCTTCGGAACAAGCGAGATAAGACTCTAACGGGTAAAAAGAAGCCTTTCTTACAGGATTTCCAGCTATGCTTATCAAGACTGATGCCACCGCCGGGCACAATACAGTGAACATGAGGGTGATGTGTCATGGCTGAGCCCCATGTATGCAATACCATGGTGCTGCCAATATCGGCACCGAGATGTTTTGGGTCTCTTGCAATGGTGTTAAGTGTTTGCGAAGCGGCACTAAACAGTAAGTCATACATATGCGCTTTATTATAAAACGCCAACTGCGCTACTTCCTCCGGCAGGGTAAACACCACATGGTAATACTCAACAGGTAGTCATTGTGCTTGCCGTGCTTTGAGCCATCTTTTTGCAGCCGATGACTGACATTTAGGGCAATGCCTGTTCCTACAAGAGTTATATGCAATCAAGTCCGTTTCACACTTCCCGCAATGCAGTTGATGGCCTCCTAATTGCGCACTCCTACAGCGTTCAATCGCAGACATCACTTTGAGTTGCTGTAGACTCAGATGGCCTTGTTGTTTAGTTTTATACTGCGCACCATAAAAACGAAATACGTCGGCCACCTCAAGTGCTGGTCTTGATGATGGATGGTCCATAACACGCTACTCAATCTGATAGCGCATCAAGCGGACTCACCACCCTATGAAGCAACTTCGTCGCGACTTGTGTATACGTGACAGTCGTTTCCAGTTGGTTATATCCTAGCAGCACTTGGATAACTCTAATATCCACATTCGCTTCTAATAGATGCGTCGCGAAACTGTGCCGAAGCGTGTGCATCGATACATTCTTTGCGATACCGGCAGCTTCTGCTGCGGCTTTGCACCCTCGGCTAAGTTGTCGTGTGGATATATGGTTAACGGGTTGCTGTCCGGGGAAGAGCCATCCGCCATTTAACATCAAGCTCTTGGCGTGTGCATAACGCCACCACTGTCTTAACTGGCCTAACAACACTGGCGATAAAATCGCGTTACGGTCTTTTTTCCCCTTCCCTTGCTCTACGCGTATCAGCATACGCTTACTGTTGATATCAGAGACTTTTAGTTTCACCACCTCACCAATGCGTAAACCTGCACCATAAGCCACAGATAGCGCAGCACGATACTTAACACTGGTGGTTGCCATCAATAATTGCTTGACCTCTTCAACACTTAACACGTTCTTGTAATATAGGAACCTCAATCCTTGCAAAGTTGCATTCATGGTAATGTTAGACGTGCCAGTTTCCGCTAGCATTAACTGAAACTTCCTAAGCTCTTCAGCAGTAGCATTTTCTGGAGAATGCTTCAAAAAAGCAGCTAACTTCTTTACACCTCTGATGTATTGAGATTGAGTTTTTGGGCTTAGCTTGCGCATGGTCATTTCTTCAATCATGCGCTGACGAAGGGGACTTACTGTTTCATTCTGTTGTGACATGAGGTCACTCCTAATCTGAATTCAGGGCAAAATTACCCTTTATTTAGATTAGTGGCAGTTCACAAACTTTGAAAATACTGA
>JBLHWW010000209.1:0-4393 GCA_047629075.1 Psychromonas sp.
CCTTAAGAGACCTCTGTGAAGAGCATCAGATGCCGCTTCAGTCGATGTGTTTAAGTGCGCATCGTAAATTTCCCTTTGGTTCCATGGATGAAGCTGTACGGGCGGAGTCCTTTGTTATTATGGAAAAAGCAATTGCACTGGCTTATAAACTGGGCATTCGTTGTATTCAGATGGCTGGTTATGATGTTTATTATGAGCCGCAGTCAGAAACAACCCATCAGCGTTTTGTTGAGGGTATGAAATGTGCGGCTAAGATGGCTGAACGTGCCGGTATTATGTTGGGTGTTGAAATAATGGATACGCCTTACTTAAACTCCTTAAGTAAATTTGAGGTGCTAAAGCGTGAAATTCCGTCACCTTATTTTATGGCCTATCCCGATGTAGGTAATATCAGCGGTTGGAATTATGATGTCTGTACAGAGTTAAAATTAAGCCGGGATCATATTGTTCAAATCCATCTTAAAGATACATTGCGCGTTTCCGACACTTGTAAAGGACAATTTAGAGATTTGCTGATTGGCGAAGGGCTGGTTGATTTTCCTGCGATCTTTAAAACGCTGGTTGAGATTGACTATGCTGCGCCGCTAGTGATCGAAATGTGGGCTCAAAATGAACAATGGTTTGAAAATATTGTGAATGCCAAACAAAAACTCTGCACTATGGCAAATAAAGTGGGTTTTGCACTGCAATAGCAGGGTGCTTAACTTGAATACTTTTAGATAGTGACGCCGATTGTTACTAATTAATTAATTGCATTTTTAATAAATTAAAATGGAGCTGCTTAGTTCCATTTTTTATCTATTGCTAATACCAAGTCCAATAAGTTTATGTTCATTTCTTCGGGTTAAAATAGATGCACAGGCTTTTAAATACTATCGTTATAAAAGTTGATATAATAAACCTTAACCGCAAATTTTTCGATCGTTACATTGGTTGTATTTATGCTTGCAGTACGTTACTCAGAATCAAGCGCTTTGGTAAACGTATCTGTATTTTTGTAACTATGCTGTTCCATTAATAATACCAAAAGAATTAATGAAGTGATCAAGTATTGCGCAGGAAAAATTAACACTAACAAGGCCTGAGTTGCAGGAGATAGTTGTTCTCACTTCAAAAATCAGAACGCGGTTAGGGATGATTTTAACCAGCAAGGGTGATCACCTTTTTAGTTCTTTTGGTCTAATTGCTCCGGAGCCGCCGGATTAGGTTTTGGGAAACATTAATCTGCACTATCAAACATCGCAGAAAGGTTCGAAGAATAGGATCAACAGTGCTGCTTATATACCCTAGAATTTTTTGTGTTGCGTTCAAACGGCTCATACTTAATTTAAAGCAAAAAAAGCGACTTATTAGCCGCTTTATGATTAAAACCGTTATAGAAGATCTGCAATCATAGTCTCAAGTTTACCCTGATCAACCGCAAAGTTTCGAATACCCTCGGCTAATTTTTCAACGGCCATCGGATCTTGATTGTGCTGCCACAGAAAATCTGCATGAGTCATTTTTTCTGGACATGCTTTGAGTGATACATTTGCGCTTAATTTTTCAATAACTTCACCGCTGCTATCTTTTAGTTCCTGTAACAACTGCGGGCTTATTGTGAGGCGATCACAACCAGCTAATTCCACAATCTCATCTAAATTTCGAAAGCTTGCACCCATCACAACTGTCTTATAACCGTGCTCTTTGTAGTAGTTGTAAATAGTAGAAACAGAGATAACACCGGGATCTTCAACGCCTATAAAATTTCTGCCTTCTTTGGCTTTATACCAATCCATAATACGGCCTACAAAGGGAGAGATAAGGAAAACCTCAGCTTCTGCACACGCACGCGCCTGAGCGAAAGAGAATAAAAGTGTCAGATTACAGTTAATCCCTTCTTTCTCAAGAATTTCACCGGCACGGATACCTTCCCAAGTGGAAGCAAGTTTGATTAAAATACGGTCGTTTTTTATGCCAGCATCGTTATACATTTTAATTAACTGATGTGCTTTAAGAACACTTTTTTCAGTATCATAGGACAAACGCGCATCAACTTCCGTAGAGATACGTCCAGGCACTATTTTAAGAATTTCTTTACCAATATTAACCGCCAGCATGTCGCAGGTATCAACAATCTGTTGCGCTTTATCTGCACTTCTGGATTTTGCGTAAGCAATCGATGAATCAATAAGGTATTTATAATCTGCTAATTGTGCCGCTTTTAAGATTAAAGATGGGTTAGTTGTTGCATCCTCTGGCTGGTATTTAGCGATTTCTTCAACATCACCGGTATCGGCGACTACGGTTGTGAATTTACGAAGTTGATCTAATTTATTGCTCATTTTTATTCTGCCTTAATATTGTGCTTGGACTAGATTCAATAGGATTTACTGCAATGATGGCGATTTATTGTTATTCCGCCATCTGCTGGAAGATTGCACATATGATTATTTGTAAAACATTTGTTTTGTATATATTTATTTTTTCATCATAAAATGTCAATGTAAAAAGCAGAGAATAAGATCTGGATCGCTTTTCAAGTAGGTTATTATTTGTGTAGGAACAAAGGCATTTTGATTAGCTGGCTAAGATAGCGTTGAGCACTACTCTGGGGCCAATATTTTGAATTTGGACATACACCTTTCTGTTTTAGATGATCTCCAATATAAAAGCAGATCGATGCGTTTTGTGAAGGAGTCTTAGAGCTAATCCTCCATGTTTAATAATGTCATTGCACAACTTACGCTGGTGGCTAATATATCTATACTGCCAGTACGCAGAGCGCCAGCCAGGGCTAAGGCTTTTCTTTCTTCACTGGCAATGGCAATCACATTTGGAATACGGCGTAAATCGTCGGTGCCCAGACCAATTACCCGATCTCTTAATCGGGTGTTTGCACTTTGACCATTAGATTTAAAGAAATCAAAACCACCAATATCACCAATGATACCCTCATTGATGCGCGCCTCTGCAAATTCTTGTGGTGTAAACCAGCCAAGCTTAATCATATGGCTATTTTCATTCATGTCACCAACGCCCACCAGTGCATAATCTGCATCTCTTGCTTGTTTTAATGTTTCAGAGACAGTGTTGTGGGCAATAAAAGCGGCGCGAGTATCGGGGTTATCGACATAAGCGGGCGCATACAAAGTTTCACTGCTTCCACCAAATTTTTTAGCAAGTTGACGACAGATATGGTCAGCATTAATACTATCCCCACTGCGATGCGTACCGCCAATAGCACAAACAAATCGTGCCTTGCGTTGTGTCACCAGGCCTACGTGATTGGCAATGGCGGCGACATTTTGGCCTTGCCCAACTGCGACAGTGCTATTGTCCTTCAGGTTGATAGCGAGAAAAGCGGAGACAAGTACCGCGACCTGTTTGCGCTGTTCTTCGTTATTCGTTTGATCCAGCGCAATAAGAACACGTTTGAGATTGAATTTATTGATTAAGCGTTGCTCAAGTTGAGCCGTATAGACCGGGTGATAGCGTACATTAATCTCAACAACACCCTCTTCTCGTGCTCGACGCAGCAGACGGCCAATTTTAATTCTAGAGATAGAAAACTTTTGTGATATCTCTTCTTGAGTTGCACCTTCTTGATAATAGAGGACCGCAATCTCGGTCAACATTTCATGATCGTCAATACTGGGTGCGGTGGAAGCCGTCTTTATTTGAGACATTTCTATTACTCATTAGTTGATTAAATTAAGTGCTATGCAAATGGTCATTGATGCTTCAGATGTTCCCATGGTTTAGTGATGCTTGGCAATAGACTAAGGTTATTAATATGTGCTTAATCACCTTAGTTGGTCTTTCATTAAATCGAATTGTCGTTAGTTTATAAAATGTGCACTGTTTAAAAATAAGCATTTAATTATTCTGCATTTTCATTTGGTAATAAAATTACAGTTTTTTGTTTAATGGGGAATTGAGGTTGTTTTTTGCACATTTTGAATAGAAAGTTTTCTGTTTGGCATCTTTATATTCATACTTATTTTTTGTTTTTGTGACTATGATCGCTTTTCATTGTGGGTTTGGTTTTTGTTTTGTGTGATGTGTATCACTAAAGAGGGTTTTTGTTGGGCTGTTTTATGTGTTTTGTTTTAATTTTACGGTGGTATTTGTGATCGGTGTTTGTTAAATGTTTCATTGTTATTATTTTTTTGAGGTGTCTGTCACGTATTGTTGTGTTTGACGTATGCTTTTGAAATTCTATGTTAGATTCAGTGGTGAAAGTTCAACCTTATTAATTATTTTACCTATTTTAGGTGAATAAAAACACCCGGAGCAAATTATGCTGTCATCACAATCCAAGATTAAAGTACAAAACTTTGGTCGCTTATTGTCAAATATGGTTATGCCAAATATTGGCGCCTTTATCGCATGGGGTTTAATCACCGCATTA
>JBLHWW010000210.1:0-4344 GCA_047629075.1 Psychromonas sp.
ACTGTCATTTTTTAATGTTCTAACCACAATGAAAGCTGCAAATTTTAGCTAAAATTAATTGATTTAATCTAGCCTTGATAATGATTAATAAAATATTTTATCAATGTTGTGTAATTAGTATGCGATTTCTAATTTATATCTCTAAGATACATTCAATCAAGCAATATAACTAATTTTAACTATCTACGGAGTAAACATTATGAGCAACATCGACAAGATTAAAGAAACAGCTGCTAATGCAGAAGATAAAATTAAAGAAACAGCCTCTACTGCAGAAGATATGGCTCGTAAAGTATGGTTGGCTGGTCTTGGTGCATATGGTAAAGGCTATGAAGAAATAAAAGGCCGTATCGAAGCACTTTCAACTGATTCAAACAAATTATTTGATGAATTAGTCGTTAAAGGCCAAAAGCTTGAAACTGAAAGTAAAGGTAAATTTAAAGAAGTTAAAGATGAAGTTGTAGCTAAAACTGAAATCGATTTTCGTATCGAAACAGTTCGCACTAAACTTGGTTTGAACAACACTGACAATGAGCAGAAAATCGAAGAGCTAAGTTCAAAGATTGACGCTTTGACTGCTGCTGTTGTTAAATTGGCAGACAAGCCTGCTGTTGTTAAATTGGCAGCCAAGCCTGCTGAAAAAAAATCTTAATTCCAGTCTGATTTATAAACAAAAGAGAGCCATAGTGCTCTCTTTTTATGAATAAAAATAACCTTATAAATTATACAAATGAACGTTTTTAATTTTTAATAAAAAATTTTTAGGTCTATCGCAAGTTCACGTCGTTACATCAGTTACCTTATCCTTAGAAAATAGTCTTTAAGCCTAACGAATAATATTTCAATTGGCCTGCGTAGCATTATCAACTTGATTTATTGAGCATATATTTGCTATTCATCATTGAAAAATTGATGACAAGTTAAAAAGTATTACTCAAACTTGGCACCTATAGATGCATGACTGGATTTATGCGGAGGCCTGGTTGTTTTAAATTTGTTCACTTTTTAGCAAGATTCAGTTACGATTCTAAATTCCTTTTTTTAAAAAAATAAGTTGGCGCTTACACCTTCAATAAGGAAATAGCTAAAAGCCAGCAGCCTGGAGGCACAGTGGAAAAAATTTGGTTAGAGAATTATGACCCTAGGGTTCCTGCGGATATCGATCCTGATCGTTATTCATCCGTAGTGGACATTTTTGAACAATCCATTGAAAAGTATTCAGCTAACGTCAGTTATATCAATATGGGCAAAAGTATTACTTTTGCCGAGTTGGATGTGCTTTCTCGTGATTTCGCCGCATATTTACAAAATTCTGGTTTAAAGAAAGGCGCTGCGGTCGCAATTATGCTGCCTAACCTTATCCAATATCCAGTGGCGCTGTTCGGCATACTTCGCGCAGGTATGACAGTGGTGAATGTAAATCCTTTATATACTCCTAGAGAATTACAACATCAATTAACTGACTCAAACACAAAAGCCATTGTTATTGTAGATAATGTCGCCAACACTTTGAGTGAAGTGATTAAAGACACGGCTGTTGAAACGGTGATATTAACTTCTGTTGGTGATATGTTATCGCCACTCAAAAAAGTGCTCACCAACTTTGCGGTTAAACACGTTAAAAAACTCATCCCTGCTTTTGATTTACCTAATGCGGTAAAATTTTTAACTGTACTTAAACAAGGTCATAAGCAATCTTATCAGCGACCCGAAATAACGGGCGAAGACCTGGCTTTTCTACAATATACAGGTGGCACAACAGGCGTTTCGAAAGGGGCCATGTTGACCCATAGAAATATTGTGGCAAATTTGGAACAAACCTCGATTATTCTAGAAAACATTATGGAGCCAGGTAAAGAGCTAGTCGTCACGGCTTTGCCTCTCTATCATATCTTTGCCTTGCAAGGTAATTGCCTCACTTATATGAAATTTGGTAGTCCAAATCTATTAATTACTAACCCTCGAGATATGGTCGGTTTTGTTGCTGAGATGGCCAAGTATCCATTCACTGTTATCACGGGTGTTAACACTTTATTTAATGGCTTACTTAATACACCTGGCTTTGCTGATTTAGATTTCAGCGGCTTAAAACTTGCCTTGGGTGGTGGTGCGGCGGTGCAGCGACCTGTCGCCGACCGTTGGCAAGCGGTGACTGGACTTGTTTTGCTCGAAGGTTATGGCTTAACTGAATGTTGTCCAACTGTGACCGTAAACCCACCCCAACTTGAAGCCTATAAAGGCTCTATTGGCATGCCTGTCCCTTCGACTGATATCAAACTGGTAGATGATGAAGGCAACGAAGTAGCCATGGGAGAAGCGGGTGAAATGTTGGTTAAAGGGCCACAGGTGATGAAAGGTTATCTGAATCGCCCCGAAGCAACCGCTGAAATGATGGTTGACGGTTGGTTAGCCACGGGTGATATAGCAACATGCGACGATGATGGTTTTTTTTATATTGTTGACCGCAAAAAAGATATGATTTTAGTTTCGGGCTTTAATGTTTTTCCAAATGAAATAGAGGAAGTTGCTGCAATGCACCAAGATGTTGTAGAAGCTGCCGCTATAGGAGTGCCCCATGAGGTCAGTGGTGAAATTGTTAAATTGGTGGTAGTGCGTAAAAATAAAAATTTATCTGAAAAAGATTTAATCCAACACTGTCGTAAACACTTAACGGGTTATAAAGTACCGAAAAGAGTTGAGTTTATAGAGGAACTGCCTAAAAGTAATGTTGGTAAAATACTACGAAGAGAATTAAGAGATAAATAAGGCCAAGTGCTGTTAACTTGAGAAGTAAAAAACTAGCCGAAGCCAGTTTTTTATCAGTATTTTGACGACTATCAACATGAAAAAATATATTTGAGAATAAGGGTCAAAATATATCGACTGAATAAAATGTGGGCTTGTGATGAATATTTAATAATGGTTGATTAGTACTTATAAAAAAATATAACTTGTTATTTGCAAAAAAAAATTAAGATACTTTGGCACCTAGTTAATGGTTGAGTTCGCTTACGCAAGTAAATGGAGGGAAAATGGAAGAATTATCCGGTTTAGATACATCATTTTTATACCTTGAAACAGCAAAAGTGCCAATGCATATTGGTGGGGTGTCGATTATAGAAGGCTCGTTACAGTTTGCTGATTTTCGCCAATTTATTCAAGAGAGACTGCATACAGTAGATAAACTTACGCAAAAATTAGTCATGGTCCCATTTAGTTTGGATAGGCCCTATTGGGTCGAAGACCCTGATTTTGATTTAAGTCTACATTTACATCGAGCTGCATTGCCCAGCCCTGGTGGCTGGAAGGAACTACGTTATTTAGCATCCCGTTTGTTTTCTCAACAACTTAATCGTGAACGCCCTTTGTGGGAGTTTATTTTTGTTGAAGGATTAGACTCGATTCCTCAGGTTCCCAAGGGATCGGTGGCAATGATAAGTAAAGTGCATCATGCTGGCTTTGACGGAAAATCTGGCGCAGATTTGATGTCTATGCTGTACGATGTATCGCCTAAACCTCGACCTGTTGCTGCTCCAATTCCTAAAGTAATAGAAGAAATTCCAGGTTCTGTTGGCCTCATCGCCAAGAGTGCCTACAACCTTATAACTCGGCCTGGTAAGTTACCCGGTTTATTGTGGGACACAGCAAGGTCTACTCTCAAAGCAGGATATTTAACACGCAGCCAGGGAATTACACTTCCGACCATGCCTTTTCGTGCGCCAAAGACGCGTTTTAACGATACGGTTGAGGCAAAAAGGGTGTGGAATTCTGTGATATTGGATATACATCGAGTCAAAACACTGCGAAAAGTGGTGGAAGGCGCAACGTTGAATGATGTTATTCTTGCCATATGTGCAGGTGCACTGAGACGTTATTTGCTGGAAAAAAATGAGCTGCCAGATAAGCCTTTGGTGGCCATGGTGCCGGTTTCAACTCGCACGGCTGAAGAAACAAATGCCATGGGTAATCAAGTTTCAGCCATGTACGTGCAGCTTGCTACAGATCTTAAAGATCCCATTAAGAGATTAGAGAAAATCCATCATAATACTGTCATTGGTAAACTCTACCAAGATGCAATTGATGCAAAAAGTTTAATGGGCTACGCAGAATTAATTCCATTTGGTTTAGCCGGTGCTGCTGCAAGGTTTTATACCGGTGCGGCCATTGCAAAACATCACAAACCTTTCTTTAATGTGATTATCACCAATGTCCCAGGTCCTCAAATTCCGCTGTATTTGGCGGGGCATAAATTAATTGTAAATATGGGGACCGCGCCAATTTTTGATGGAATGGGTCTCATCATGCCGATTTGTAGCTATAACGGCACAATTTCTATCAGCCCTA
>JBLHWW010000211.1:0-4340 GCA_047629075.1 Psychromonas sp.
GTTCAATTGCCGCTGCCGATCACCTTTTCTCCCCTTGCCTACGTATTGTTATGGCATAAACGTAATGACGATGAACCGGGCCATAAATGGATTCGAGAAACGATATGTACCAGTATTGCACAGGCAATGAAATAAGCGCATCAATTAAAAAACATGCACAAAGGTATTATCAAGCCACTTAAAGATTGCGATTTAAGTGGCTTGGGGATCTAATCGGTTTCTCACTTTTTGATAGAAAAAACACTCAGCAAAATAGCCCCGATAACCATGAAGGCAATCACCTTTTGCAGGATTTCAAAACTTGCCATATCAATCAACAGCACCTTAGTGCAGGTCAGTGCAAGTAACCCGCCAGCCAAACAAATCATATTGCCCTGTTCGGCCCGCAGGCTGATAAATATAAGCCTGCTACCGTGGATAACCATTAAAATAGCACTAAACGGCGCTGCAATGATAATGCTGAACTGATAACTCCACAGTAAATAACCTAACGCTAATAAAATATGCCAAGCATAATTTAAACAAGCGCATGATAAACGGGTTTTATACAAACACACGATACTCCCCTTACCTAAAAAATTTTCCCAGAATAATCAGCATTAATGAGACTATATAAAAGACTTTGAGCACTTAAACTGAAGGCTAACTGACTGTCTATTAATAGGGGAGTCACTGCCGAGATAAAGATCTGCGTATAGGCAATGGAAAAACCAGAACGTAGCGCAGTAAGAACCGGCCTGCTGCTGATCAACAACACAACGGCAATAACCAGCGCAAAATAGAACGGGCTTAAGCGCCATGGTAAACGCACCACCAGCTCGGTTATTTTATCCATTTGTGCATAACGATAAATCAGGATCAGCAGTGCACCAATCAACAGCAGCATTAAACCCTGCCACAATTCCAGCACAGAGCTTAATGCGGTTATCAAAAATGCACAAAAAGTAAGCAGTTTAGCTTCAAATATTAAGATCCTGTTGCTCAGCAGCCGAGCCAAAAGCAAGCTGAGAAAACAACTGCCCCTCAACGCCAGACTGAAATAACGTTCAAAATTACGCAGCGCCCTAGGCAAAAGGGTACTGCCAGAATGTGAGGTGAAAACCCAAATCCTTCCTCATTATCCGTTTGTGGATTGTTCTCGGTGAGTGACTGGTCTTTAATCAACCAATATATTCCCACAAAACCATAGAAGTAGAAAATAGTATTGATTGAGAGCAATACCGCAATCGACTGCCAGTCAAACTTGAGCAAAGGATAATCCAAATGAAAGATAAATATTTTGATACAGGCGATATGTAATAAAGCTAGACTTTCTAGCAGTAAAGGTCATCTCAGCAAAGCGCAGCAACCTATTAAGAGTGAATAAAGGAGAGAAAGTAATGGGGTATAACTGCCGGAAACCACTATCAGCGGCACGGCAGAGCCGCCCATTAAAACTAACAAAGAGATCACTTTAGAAGCAAGTTTTATCAACAGAGCAAAACCCGTAAGGGTAATAACCAGCAGTAAGATGAAACAAACACCGTTGGACACCAACTGAAAATAGGGACCAATAAAATAAGCACTTAAATAATTTAATATCAGACCTAATCCGACCAATGGTGCGGTAGCGAATGCTGTTGTAGTGGATGGGTTTAACCTAAAATCGTCACGCACCAGCGTGCTTAATCTGCTGAGTTTGACGCTAAAATAAGTCCGGCACTGCTCGGTATTTTGTCGCTGCTGAGCTTGCTCTCACTGAAGTGCATCCTGTTTAGCTTTTAGTTGTGCAAGCTCATCCTTTAACTGCATCATTATAGAACAGCAAACAGAGCGCGGGTTAATCCAGCCATTTTGTACGTGATTGACACAACCATCATTCCATTGATACGCAGTACTGCCAATAGGGAAATTTTATTCCCCCGTTGTAGCTAAAGAATTTTTAATAAATAACGCCATCTTATCAAGCGCTTTTTGCAGGTGAGCTGAGTGGGTAAATCCACTTTTAACCCTGGGTTTAAGATCATGATCTCCGTCTTCCAGCCATAACCATTGGATCTCTTTCTGCAATCCGTAGGATTGTACTTCCTCCCAGGAGCCAAGTTTATCGCGTTCCCCCTGAATAATGAGCACCTTCTGCTTAATCAAAGGCAAGTGTGCCGTTCTTAATGTTTCCGGCTTGCCAGCAGGATGAAACGGGTAACCCAGGCAGACAATCCCTTTAACCTTGTCATTGGCAGGCCCCGCGGCAAGCAAACTGGCAATACGTCCACCCATTGACTTACCACCAATGACCATAGGTTGATGAAACTTCGCAATCAGCTGGTCAAATTGTACCACTAACTTTTCCGCGCGCTCAGGAGGACGACGCGTGCCATTGTCAACGCGCTGCTGCATATAAGCAAAATTAAAACGTGCCACGCGGATCCCCCGCAAAGCTAGCCCCGTTGCAACTATTTCCATAAAATCGGCATTAGCCGGCGCACCTGCCCCATGGGCAAAGGCAAACAGAGGACCTTGAGTAGGACCGTTATAGATAATATTCATTATTTCCCAATTTTTAAGCTAAAGTAGTTACAGAATATAAAACAGAAATGAAGTTCGTTACTGCGTAAGAGTAGACAAATCTGTCCTATTTAACTACTCTAACTGACTGTTTCAAAATATTTTTTTAAAAACAATTTATTACCTGCTATTGTGTTTCGAAATTATATACTGTTTAACGGCTTGATTCTGAGCAGACAAAACCAATCGAATATAGTCCCATTAATTAATAGCAATCTATAACAACCTATAAAAAAGGTAAAATAAATGATGACTCCCGATGAAATGATAACCTTAGTAACAGTGAACGCTATCGAATATGGACCTAAGTTAATTGCCGCTATTGCCCTTTGGGTGATTGGTAGTTGGGTCATTAAGTTGCTGGTTGCCGGTTTCAATAAAATAATGGACAAGGGCAAAGTCGACCCGTCTTTAAAGCCCTTTTTATGCAGCATCAGCGGCATCGTACTTAAAGTAATGTTAGGTATAACGGTGCTTGGTATGCTGAGCATTCAAATGACCTCCTTTGTTGCCATTCTCGCCGCAGCCGGTTTAGCTGTCGGTATGGCACTTTCAGGTACATTACAAAACTTTGCCGGTGGCGTGATGATATTACTCTTTAAACCCTTTAAAGTCGGAGATTTTATTGATGCGCAAGGGCATATGGGTACAGTTAAAGAGATACAAATTTTCAATAGCATTTTAACCACTCCCGATAACAAAACCATTATTGTACCCAATGGTGGATTATCAACGGGCTCTATGGTCAACTTTTCAACTGAAGCGACACGTCGCGTGGATTGGACTATCGGTGTTGCCTATGGCGATGACTTAGATAAAGCACGTGGGGTAATCAAACAACTCTGTGATGCAGATCAGCGTATACTCAAGGATCCTGAAGTTGTGATTGTGGTTGCTGCATTGGCAGACAGTTCAGTGAATTTTTCAGTTCGCGCCTGGGTTAACGCCGATGATTTTTTTCCGGTGTTCTGGGCCATGAATGAAAATATCTATAAAACATTTTCTAAAGAAGGGATTAATATTCCATTCCCACAAATGGATGTCCATCTGCATAAATAATCTACCGTTTTAACTAAAGCCATCGTTATCACTTTGGCTTTAGTTTCTACACTCACAGCCTTAAAAAAACTCCTTTTAATTGATCTCAGAAAACAGCCCCGCAGCAAAATAATAAGTGACGACTTTATTTTTCTATTATAGCAATCCGTATAACTATCTTACCAATCAGCTAGTTAAAATAAACCTTCACTGCGTTTATTCCCCTTGTATAAAGTCAACAAGCTGTAATACAAAAAATCCCCCATTGATAGCTATCGGATCAGCCTTTTAATCACCACCCGCTGCACTTTTAATTCCCCAATTAAAAAAAACTGGTAATAGTCCACCCATAACAGAATCTAAATGGGTGGGTTTCCACCCGTTTTAACGATCCTCAAGCAGGCGCCAAGTTAACAAGATGTAAGCAGGTTGTTTGATTAACACGCTTACGCAACATTTAAGTAACATTGGCACGCTAATTGCTCCATAGCAATTAACATATATTAATTACTATATGTTAATTGCTATGGATAATTTGTAGTTCAACCAGCGCCCTGCTTCATCAATGCGCAATCAGACTAAAACTGCCGTACAGGAGTACAACATGTTAAAAAAATTAATGACCCTTTCCCTTGGCACCGTTGCCGTACTTGCAAGCTTTAATGCATCAGCAAGCTGTGAGCCGGGTGAAATAGTGATCAAATTCAGCCATGTAACTAATGAGACCAGTCACCCTAAGGGTATCGCCGCCTCTTTAT
>JBLHWW010000212.1:0-4310 GCA_047629075.1 Psychromonas sp.
ATTAAGTCGGTCTATAGGTAAGGAAGCTAATTTCTTTACTAATTAGCATTATCGCGGCTTATCACTACTCTAAATTTTAAATAATTTATCTTCATTTACTCACGAAACTTCCACTTTACATAAAGGACATAATGTCACTTATTTGCCCTTATGTGCATAATGCACATTTAAAGGGCCTTTATGATTCATTTCTGCTTATTTTTCAAATGAACTGCAAAAAACCATTCTTTGGTGGTAAGATGTCTTAACGGGCCTTAGAAAGCCTTTTGAGGGGGGCGTTTTTGAGTGTTTTATTTTTTAGCTAAGGGAGATGTTTTTAATAAAACAGTTTATTTGTTAGTTCTGAGCTCTGCCTAGATACTAGAGCCATCGTTCATTCTTGCTTTACTAAAACCAGCAGCCAGCCAGATTTAAAAATATGAAAGAAAAAACGTTTTGCTGACGTAATGTATTATCGCGTTGAAATGGGAGGTTATTATTTGAATATATATAAAAATAATTCTTAATTGAGCTGTTCGTCTAGAACAGCCTAACTAAGAATAACACTCGCTGAATAAGCCTCAGGAAAGTGGTTGTTTTGTTACTTCGCACTAACACTATAATTATTATACTGTGATATAGCAATTGAAATAACAATATTTTAAATCTATATGACCGGCTTATTCTCCTTAATCACAAGTAGAAGAGGTCTTTTATGGTTGAATATATACCAGACATTCTTGGTGCTATAAATTCACTATCTATAGAGAGTCAACTTTTGGTTTGTTACGGTTTATATGTTGCTTCACGATTTGCACCTAAATAGTGATTTTTTTGCAACCATTTTGGTTTTCAACCAATTTAGTTGCCTCTGCATCTACCATAACACCCGCTATATGAATAATGCTAGATCAAAGCGGCTAGGCAATTTCCGTTACGTTTTTCTGGCTGTTGAAAGAGCATGACTCCCTCGAACTGCGAAACTACGTTTCGGTTTCTGATCATCTAACCCGCCATCAAGGGCGGAAGACCAACAACTAAGGTTACACCTTTGGCTATTAAGTGAACGCCAGCAAACAAACCTATCGTAAAATTGCCAGTAAAAGCCTCCAGTGTGGGCACCAGCATATAAAAACGACAGGTATAAAAGTTTTAGCAATAAAAGTCTCCCAGGCTGATATAGCAGCCAAAAAAATGACATTCTAATCTAATAACTCTTCGGTCAATTAAGTGATTTTTTTAAAAATAAGAAAGGAATTAGTTTCAAAAAAAGCTTCTGAATGAATTCAGAAGCTTTTTTATAGAGTGAGAACAACTAATCACTGGAGCATTAATAAAAAACCACCGGATTCATCGCTCACTTAAAAGACTGCCACTTTTATGATTATACCTTGCTCAAAACACCTTCAGATTGAAGCCGAGTTGAACTCAAAAGATCAGCAGCCCCGAGTAATTCACTAAAAACAGCATCAAGTGTGGTCACAATAAAATCAGCTTCTTTTTGAGTTAACGTTAATACCGGACACAAACATAAGGTATTGTTAAAATCTGTAAAAGAGCGGTTAGTGCGGCCTATAATCAAACCTTTCTTCATACACATACCAGCAATTTTTATAGCCACCTCTTCAGCTACTGGTTTCTTTGTTGTGTTATCACTAATCAGCTCAATACCAAGCAATAACCCTTTGCCGCGCACATCACCAATAATAGAGTACTTGTCCTTAAGAGTAACCAGTTTTTTTAGCAAGTAATCGCCCATTTGAGCACTATTATTGACCAGATCTTCTCGTTCTAATATTTTTAAATTAGCTAAAGCAGCGGCGGGTCCTGCTGTACAACCAGCATAAGTACTTACATCTCTAAAATAGGCTGAGCGATCGCTACTATCGGCAATAAATTCATTAAATAAGGCCTCTGTAGTAACTACACAGGATATGGGCGCATAACTTGATGCTATCCCCTTAGCAAGGGTGACGATATCAGGTTTAATACCATAGTGCTGATAACCAAACCATTTTCCGGTTCGGCCCATTCCGCAGACAACTTCATCCATGTGAATCAGAATATTGTATTTTTTACAAATTTCCATAACAGCTGGCCAGTAACCTTCTGGTGGAGTAATCACACCGCCGCCGGCAGTGATAGGTTCAAAAACAACAGCGCCTACCGTGTCTGGTCCTTCACGCAGAATAACTTTCTCGAGCTCATTAGCCGCTAAAACACCATAATTGCTGACATCACCGAATTGACTTCGGTACTCGCAGCAATGGGGAAACTCCACAAAGCCCGGAACAAATGGCCCATAATGCATACGCCGCTCTTCTTGACCCGTTGCACTTAGTGCTGCAATAGTCGTGCCATGGTAATCCCGCTCGCGATACAGTATTTTATATTTTTTCCCGCCATGCTTTTGCTGGGCAATTTGACGCACCATTTTAAACGCTTTTTCATTTGCTTCCGAGCCTGAACTGGCGTAATAAACACGACTCATTCCAGGCATTTTTTCTAATAATTTTTCAGCGAACTCAGCACCTGGTTCGGTACCTGCGGTGCTGGCAAAAAAGTTTAATTTAACGACCTGATCGCGGATCGCATCTGCTATTTCTGCGCGGCCATAACCGACATTCACACACCAAACACCACCGGAAGATGCATCAAGATAACTGTTTCCCTTCGCATCCCAAACGCGTGATCCCACCCCTTTCTCCATTATTAGCGGGTCTTGATGTTTTAACACGCTATGCTGGCTTAAGTGATGCCAGACATGATTGCGGTCTTTTTCTATTATCTCTGATGCTGGTAACGTCATGGTGCTCATAATTATCTCCTGCGATAAGTGCCAATTACTATGGGATCACATTAACGTAATAATTGGTGACCTCCCTAGAACCAGCCTTTTAAATTGATGGAGCCAGTGGTTTATCGGTCTGCCGATTTGAGTTTGTGGAACCACAATTGCCTTTAATTGGCTCTTATGCTGGTAGGTTAATATTGCGATAGTCACTGTTGCATTCAACAATCGGTTAAGGATAAAAAGTGGAACAAATTTGGTTGCTCATTCCTGTGGTTATTTTCGCGGCAGTGGTACGAGGCTTTAGCGGATTTGGTTTTGCTGCGATTGCAGTCGTTGGGTTCAATGTCTTTTTAGCCCCCCAGCAGAGTGTCGCTATTGTATTATCTTTAGATCTTATCTGCAGTATGAACCTATGCAGGCAAGCGTTAAAACAAGCGGATTTCACCACCCTGAAAAGACTTTTTTGTGGATCATTATTAGGTATTCCACTAGGTTACTGCTTATTAATGTTACTCCCGACAGAAATACTTAAAATATTAATTTGTATCACCATTCTTTTCTTCTGTCTGCTTTTACTGTCTGAATATAGGCCTTTTAACACCGATAAAACCAGCACTAAAATCGGTTTTGGCCTGGCCTCCGGTGCTGGCACAGCAAGTGCATCAGTTGGTGGTCCTATGATTGTATATTATATGTTATCAAGCAACCTAAGCACCAGCTCACAGCGGGCAACGATGATTTTGTTTTTTATCGCTAGTGAAGCCATCGCGATCATTGCACTTATTGCCGGTGGAGTCGTTGACAGTACACTACCGAACGCCCTGCTGATACTTGTTATTCCAACGTTTGTTTCGGTGCATTTTGGACAATATTTATTTAACCGCAAACCACCGCAATCTTTAAAAAGCTTTGCCTTACCTGTGCTGATAGCAGTCGCACTGTTTGGGATCATCAATGCCACTTTAACTCTGCTGAAATAAGTCCTTCGAATAGTTGTTCTAATAACAAAACTGCACTGACAAACAGATTTAAGCACCGTTAAATGCGCTTTAATTAAGTGTTGAGATTTACCCTCCTTTTGACTGAGTGTTTTTACCTCTTCTGCCTGAGGCCCCAAGTTATTCGCTCCTCGACTAACTTTATCAACTGTATCTTCATGATTTTAAATGCAAGATTGGCCAAATAATGGTTTCTTAACCGTACCCAGACTTGTTCAATTGGATTTAGCGCTGGCTAATAAAGAGGAAAGTGCATAATGGCTAAATTATCAAGTTTAATGACGGTCTTATTGGTGTGCCAACTAGCACTGTCCATGGTAATAATCGCATAGTCCGTAGGATGTGCTCCGCGCACCGATTACCCCTACTTGCGGTGCATAGAATGCACCCTACTGACAACATAATACCCACCCCATTCATTAACTTCCTATGTCGATAAAATTGCTTTAACAGAGTGTTTACACTGTCGATATCACTGATAAAAATATTCCACTTTCAATCCCTAAAAACATCGGGATACTGATGCTGTTATTTGAATA
>JBLHWW010000213.1:0-4302 GCA_047629075.1 Psychromonas sp.
TATTATTTTATCAGATGAGTATTATTCAAGACTGTGTTTTATACACTGCTTATAAATAGAAATAATCTAATAAAATAACAGACTAGCCTATCCGCTACTGCATTTCATAAAATATGATTTTTATTCTTTTCACCCAGCTGAGCATATTAGTATCAGCATCAGTCAATTTAAGGCTCTATAACACGGCGTAGCACCATTTCACTAACATTATCAAATATTTCACAACGACCGATCGAGGTCGGTAAAATCAAACGTAATCTGCCATCTAATATTTTTTTATCCAATTGCATATGCTCGAAAAACTGATCGTAGCTCATATTTTCTGGTGCATTAACCGGCAGATCAAACTGTTTAATTAATAATATAATTTGTTCAATTTGTGCAGATTCAATCAGGCCAAGGTTTAAAGCGGTTTTTGCAGCCAGTACCATACCTGCCGCTACGGCTTCACCATGCAGCCAATTACCATAACCTTGCTCAGCCTCTATCGCGTGACCAAAGGTATGTCCGAGATTCAACAATGCGCGAATACCGCCCTCTTTTTCATCCAGAGAGACAATTTCAGCTTTAATTTCGCAGCAACGCTTAATCATATAAGTGATTTCAGCGGGCTGTAAAGTTTTAATCGCGGTAACATTTTTTTCAAGCCAGATAAAAAATGTCTGGTCATAAAGAATGCCATATTTAATGACTTCGGCCATTCCCGCTGAAAATTCACGCGCAGGTAATGTTTTAAGGCAATCTATATCGATAATAACTGACTGAGGCTGATAAAACGCACCAATCATATTCTTACCTAGAGGATGATTAACCGCTGTTTTTCCGCCAACGGAAGAATCAACTTGTGCTAGGACAGTGGTTGGCACTTGGATAAAGGGTACTCCGCGCTGATAACAAGCGGCAGCAAAACCAGCCATATCACCGATAACCCCGCCACCAAGCGCAATAATAGTCGTATCACGTGCGTGTTTGTTAGACAGCAAAGCGGTTAAAATGATTTCAAAAGTGTGTAGATTTTTGAACTTTTCACCATCGGGTAAAATAACTTCGTCTATCTGAAAATCAATTAAGGTCTCTTTACAACAAGCTAAATACAAAGGCGCAACGGTTTCATTGCTGACAATCATTACTTTTTTGCCCTTGATCACCGCTTTGAATAACGCTGTTTGAGTTAATAAACCTTCACCGATTGATATCGGATAACTACGTTCACCTAAATCTACAACTATCTTTTCCATTAGAAATCCAACAATGCAATGATTTGACTGGCGACGACCTTCGCGCTTTGTTCATCCGTTTCCATCGTATAATCCGCCACTTCATCATAAAACTCGTTACGTGTTTCAGCTAGTGCTTCTAATACCGTGCGCGGATCATCTGTTTGTAACAATGGACGGCGTTTATCTTTTAATGTCCGGGCTAACTGTTTATTTACACTGGTCTTTAAGTAAACAACAATACCTCGCGCCGACAAATGTATTCTATTTTCAGGGCGAATAAGTGCACCGCCTCCCGTTGCTAAAACGATACCATGTTTTTGTGTCAGCTCATCAATCATGCTTTGTTCGCGAGTACGGAAACCCTCTTCGCCTTCCACATCAAAAACCCACGCAATGTCTGCACCCGTTTTTTTCTCAATCTCTGCGTCAGAATCAAGAAAATCAAGGTGTAACATTTGTGCTAAATGACGACCAATTGTGCTTTTGCCGGCCCCCATTGGGCCGATTAAGAAAATATTACGTTGTTCTGCCATGTTGAATTATTACTCAAGTGATTAATTACTGGGAACACCCTTTAGAAAAAGAGAAGTGTTGTATATTATCGCAATTGTTAATAAGCCATTGCAAGCCCATAAGTAAAATAAGCCCAAAGATTACCTTCAGGCTTATAGATTGTCGCTCAAAAACAGTTAGGAAAGGTGTTTTATCGGAATTTAGTTTGCATGACTATTCTTGGTGTGACAAAAATCAACAATTCAGACTTACTATTTTGGTTATTAGTTGTTCTAAACAATGCACCTAAATAGGGAATATCCCCCAAAAGAGGTACTTTAGTCACATCCGTTGAGATACGTTGTTGATAAATACCCCCTAAAACCAATGTTTCGCCGTTACCGACTAAGACCTGGGTGCCGATTTTCTGCGTATTAATAGCAACGGCAGTACCGGTACCAGTAGCAACAGTATCACCCACCGAGTCCTGGGTTATTTCCAGATCTAAGATCACCTTGTTATCGGGAGTAATTTGTGGGGTCACCGTAAGACTTAATACTGCTTTTTTGAAAGCCACGGAAGTTGCACCCGATGAGGCTGACTCTACATAAGGAATCTCTGTGCCCTGTTCGATATAGGCAGTTTGCTGATTCGCCGTGGTGATCCGCGGACTAGCTATAATTTCGGCTTTATTCTCGCTCTCCAGTGCAGAAAGTTCCAAGTCTAAAATATCACCATTAGCAAGCTTCGCAACCTGAAAAGCAATAGTACCAGCAGCATCGGTAACAGGCAGATTAACATTTAAACGGTCATTAATTGAACTACTGCCTCCTTGTGTGCTTTCTATACCGGCAAGTGAACCCGATATTCCACTATCAGTATCAACTGAAGTCATCCCCCACTTGATACCTAACTCTTCACCTACCGAATCATCGACGGTTACCATACGCGCTTCTATCACTACCTGACGAACCGGGACATCCAATAGTTCAATCATGTCTTTCACCGCATCAATCACAGCAGCAGTATCTTTTATTAATAAGGTATTAGTACGATTATCAGCACTAACAGCACCACGTATCGACAATAGGCTGGTTTTATCACTCGATAACATAGTAGAGATATCACCGACTTTAGCATAATTGATTTGGATAAATTCAGAATACAGAGGCGCTAAATTGGCCACTGCATTTTCTGATTCTAACTGCTCGCGTTCTTTTGCAGCTAACTCGGCAGCAGGAGCAATCATCAATATGTTACCGTCTAGACGCTTGCCAAGTCCTTTAACTTTTAAAATAATGTCCAGGGCTTGTTCCCAGGGGACATCATCAAGCCGCAAGGTTATATTACTATTAACAGAATCAGTAATAACCAAGTTAAAATCATTAAAATCGGCAATCAACTTCAGCACAGTGCGCACCGGTATATCTTGGAAGTTTAAAGAGATGGCTTTTCCCTGATAGGAACTTCCTTTTTGATCTTTAGATTTTTCAGATATCTCAATCATAAACAGGGTATCTAACTGATCATAACGATAGTTATATTGATCTTTAATATCAAAAATAAGGCGCGTTTTCCCCTCGTCTTTAAAGCTTTCAACTTTTTCTACTGCAGTAGCGAAATCACCCACATCCATAATATACAATAGTTCATCGGGTATATAAGTACTCTGAAATTCAGCGATCAACTGATTATTACGACGACGAATGTCAACAGCCACACTGGAGTTATCAAGGTACACTAATAATTTACCTTGCCCCTCTGAGCCACGCTTAAAGTCAAGTGAATGAATACTGTTAACGTACCCCTTAGGTGTTGTCAAATGGGAGGAGAGAGTAGATGCATTAACCTTTTCCGTTGCAGCTTTAGTTATTTGGCTGCCGGAATTTTGGACAATAGCAGCGGCCAGAGCAATCTCCTGTTTATCTTTCACGGCTATATCCGGCCGGGTATGACCAAAATGCACCATAAGAATACTATCTTCCTGTACAACACGATAGGGCATCAAAGTGTCAAGGGTAATAATTAAACGCAAGCCCTCGGTTGTCCTCTTGGTTGCAACATTATTAACCCCCCCTTTTTCAATTTTAATAGGGTTTAGCGCTAAAAAAGAACTCGCGTTTTCAACATCAATAACTAATTTATTCGGGCGATAATATAATTTATCCTGGTAGCCGCTAATAGATTCGTTGAATGTAAACCTCAATTCAAATTTACCATCCACTAGAGGATTAATATCAAGCTTACCAAGTTGTGATTCAGCCGATCCATGAATAGAATAAAGCAATAATGCCAGCGGTAAAATATTAAATAAAGTTTTTAAATATGATGTATTCATGGCGCCTATCCCATCCCTGTTTTAAGATCATTCAGACGAGCTTAACATTATTTTGTTTATCCGTTCCTGCCAGCAGCCATCTCTGTCCACGACTAACTCTAATAAATCAATTTTATCTTCTGTTATGTTCACAATTTCCCCCTGATTTAAGCCCAAGTAATAGCCAGGTTTCACTTTGTATAACTCCCTTCCCGTTACTTTCACCAGCCCCCACAGCACTTGATCGACCAGTATAGTCCCTCGCATCGTCAA
>JBLHWW010000214.1:0-4282 GCA_047629075.1 Psychromonas sp.
TACGTTCACTGTTAAGGAGCTAGCTACTAGTATGTTATCTCTATTAAACTTCACTCGATTATGTGCCATTAAGCGCTCTATATATTACGTTCACTGTTAAGCAGTTAGTGACCCGTATTTTATCTCTATTAAAATTCACTCTAATTCACTCTAATTCACTCTATTTGTCATTAAGCACTCGGTATATTGCATTCACTAACTGCACAATATCATTCTGTTTATGATTCACTGTTAATGTAATTCTCAACCGAGCGGTTCCAACAGGCACAGTGGGAGGACGAATAGCAGTCGTCCAAAATCCAAGACTTTTTAATTTATCCGCTATTCGCAGCGTTTTAACACTGTCTCCAATAATAATAGGCTGAATGGCGGTTCGCGAGTCTACAAGGCTAATACCCAAGTTTGTAGCTGTCTTTCTGAAGGTGCTTATTAACATGCGCAATTTATCACGCCGCCAATCCTGTTTTTCTGCCATTTTAACCGCGGCAGTAATAGTATAAGCCATCGCGGGAGGAAGGCCGGTGCTGTAAATATAGGGTTTAGAGAAGTTGTTTATATAGTTTATCAAGTCTTTACTGCCCGCAACAAAAGCACCGCCAACACCTAACGCTTTGCCAAAGGTTGCCATGTAGATTTGTAAGTTATTATTGGCGATACCACAAGCCTGCGCACTGCCTTTGCCATTTTCACCAACCACCCCTAAGCCGTGAGCATCATCAATCATTAACCAGGCAGCATGTTTTTTAGCCGTGGCATGCAAAGTCTTAACCGGAGCGCTATCACCGTCCATGCTAAAGACACCTTCGCTGATAATTAACTTATTGGCATCAAGTCTACTGCTCTTATTGCTCATACTTAACAAACTTTCCAAATGCTCCATATTATTGTGCTTAAAACGTCGCATTGTACAATCGGATAAAAGCGCGGCTTCCATTAAGGATGCATGATTAAGCTTATCTTGAAATAACAGATCTGGTTTTTTCAAAAGCAGTTTTATAATCGCCTGATTAGCCGAATAACCGGAGCTAAACAGGGCAACGGATTCAACCCCTAGCCAGAATTTAAGCTGATCACAAAGTTCTTGATGTGCCTGATTAAAGCCGGTCACCAGATAAGAGCCACCACTGCCTATACCGTAAAGCTCAGCCCCCTTTTGCCAAGCTTTTATAAGATCAGGATCAGCGGCCATTCCTAAATAATCATTACTGGAAAAGTTTAAATAGGTTTTATCGGCTACCCGAAGCAAACGGCCCTGTGCGCCAGACACAGTGGTTGCAGAACGATACAACCCTTGCTGATGGCGCTCGATTAGTTGCTCATTAATAAAATTAAAAGCCATCGTTTATGCTTTACTAGTCGCATCAAAAAACAGCTCATCTTTTTCATTAAAACGTACAATCGCGGCATCAACCTTTTTTTCAGCTTCAGAAGGTGAGAAATTAATAGCTTCTTTGTTTATGCCCAATTTCTCAAATAAACGCGTATCAGAGTTTTCATCGGGATTTGCAGTAGTTAATAGTTTGCAGCCATAAAATATTGAATTGGCACCGGCCATAAAGCATAAGGCTTGGGTTTGTTCATTCATATCGTCACGGCCCGCAGATAAGCGCACATGAGACTTGGGCATTAAGATACGTGCGATGGCGATGGTTTTAATAAAAGTAAAATCATCAAGGTCGTCAGCATTTTCAAGTGGAGTGCCTTTTACCTTGACTAATTTATTAATAGGAACACTTTCAGGTTGCTGAGGCAGATTGGCTAATTGTACCAATAAACCGGAACGGTCCGAGCCCCCTTCGCCTAAACCAACGATTCCACCGCTACAGACTTTCATTCCGGAATTACGCACATTCTCCAGCGTATCAAGACGATCCTGATAGGTACGAGTGGTAATGATTTTGCCATAATATTCAGGGGAGGTATCCAAGTTATGATTGTAATAATCTAAGCCTGCATCGGAAAGCTGTTCAGCCTGAGCGTTATCTAACATCCCTAGTGTCATACATGACTCAAGACCTAATGATCTCACCTCTTTTATCATTTCCAGCAAATAAGGCATATCCCTTTGTTTAGGATTCTTCCATGCAGCACCCATACAAAAACGGGTTGAGCCAGTCGCTTTTGCTTCTTTAGCGGCCTTAACCACCTTGGCAACTTCAATTAACTGTTCTTTTGCAAGCCCGGTATTATAACGTGCACTTTGCGGGCAATATTTACAGTCTTCAGGACAAGCGCCAGTTTTAATCGATAGGAGAGTACTCACCTGTACTTCGTTTACAGGGAAATTTGCCCGGTGCGTTGTTTGCGCTTGAAAAACCAGATCCATAAACGGCATTTCAAACAGTTGATCAACTTCTGCAACTGTCCAGTTTTGGCGAATTTTTGCGTTATTTGTCATTTAGTTCCCTCTATTACCGTTAAATTAATTGATTAAACTCTGTGAGTTAGTTGATCTTGAAAAAGCAGGTCTTGATAAACGGCAATACAAACAGTTGATCAATTTCTGAAACCGTTCTATTTGAGCGAATTTTTGCGTTATTTGTCATTTAGTTCCCTCTATTGTCTTTAATTGCCTATAAAATATTTGGTTAGTTTAATGTGGAAAGATACACTGTCAACTTTTACACCATTATATCTTTACATCTGACTAATAAGTGACCGTTATGAGCCTTGACCTGCAATATGATAATAAACATTTATGGCACCCCTATACCTCAATGATTAATCCACTGCCCTGTTACGCTGTTGTTTCGGCAGATAAATGCTTATTGACCCTGGATAATGGCAAACAATTAATTGATGGCATGTCATCCTGGTGGGCGTGTTTATTTGGCTATAATGTGCCAGAATTAAATACCGCCGCTAAGCTGCAAATTGATAAAATGTCCCACGTTATGTTTGGTGGTTTAACCCATCAGCCCGCTATCGATCTGGCTAAAAAATTAGTGGCAATCACCCCAGCCGGATTGGAGAAAGTTTTTTTATCGGATTCGGGCAGCGTCAGTGTCGAAGTGGCTTTAAAAATGGCATTGCAGTATTGGCACGCATTAGAAAAACCTAAAAGCCAATTTTTAACCGTGCGCAATGGTTATCATGGGGATACTTTCGGGGCAATGAGTGTGACCGACCCGGAAGGCTCTATGCATGAGTTATACCATGACTTTTTAGCCAAACAGATATTTGCCCCTCAACCCGGTATTGCCTTTGACCAACCCTGGGATGCGGCCGCACTTGATGACATAACTCTTCTGGTTGAAAAAAATCATGCCAATATTGCGGCTATTATTCTTGAACCTATAGTACAAGGCGCGGGCGGCATGTATTTTTACCACCGTGAATATTTAAAAGGCGTTCGTGCGCTTTGTGATAAATATCAGCTGTTGCTGATTGCAGATGAAATTGCGACGGGTTTTGGCCGTACCGGTAAACTCTTTGCCTGTGAACATGCCGATATCAGTCCCGATATCATCTGTGTAGGTAAAGCCATTACCGGCGGTTATATGAGTTTAGCCGCGACCTTAACAACTTCCAGAATAGCGGAAACCATCAGCCGCGGTAAAGCAGGGGTATTTATGCACGGCCCAACCTTTATGGGTAATCCGCTTGCCTGTGCCGTGGCCAATGCAAATATTGACAAACTCTTAACCTTCGACTGGCAAAGCACAGTATTAAACATTGCAGCCAACTTAAAGCGCTATCTGGCTCCCTGTGAAAAACTTGCACAGGTACAGTCGGTTAGAGTGCTCGGTGCAATAGGCGTTGTAGAGCTTAAAAAAGCGGTCGATGTCGCCATAGTGCAGAAAAAGTTTGTTGAGCTTGGCGTGTGGATACGCCCCTTTGGCAAGCTGATTTATATTATGCCTCCTTATATTATCACCTCGGAGCAGTTACAACTATTGTGCCACGCCATTTACAATATAGTGAGTGAAGAAGCCTGTGACCTGTGATTGGTAAGCAATGGAGAATGATAACAATAGCAAACGCATTAAATTGAGGATCGCAAAGCCGCTGGGATGATTTTGAAGAGTAAATAAGTAAGGTGCATTCTATGCACCCCAAACAGGCATCGAATGCACTCCACGAGCGATGCGTTTATTGTCATGGTTCGTCTAGTTGGCTCAAATAAGAAGGCCAATAAATTGAGGAAAAATAATAAAGTGTGATAAAACCACTTCCACATTGTGAAGTAAGAAATAAAGCCGATGCCAGGCAAAATGAGGAGTAATTAGGTCATGATTAATAAACTGTTGCTTCGTTATCTATTACCAAACGACAAAGCTCA
>JBLHWW010000215.1:0-4209 GCA_047629075.1 Psychromonas sp.
CCAGATTTGTTGCGAAATGTAGGCATGTTCTATGAAGAAAATGTAATTTTACCGGTCTTTAGGTCGTCGATTGCAGATGTCAGTGCTCGATTTTACGCAAAAGATATGCACACTGGTCAACGATCAGAAATCGAACTAGCTATTCAACAGAAAATGGCCAGTTTGCTTGAAGATAAAGGGATATCAATCGAAGCTGTACTATTTAAAAGCATTCAATTACCTCGCAATCTTGCACGTGCAATTGAAGAGAAACTACAAGCAGAGCAGAAAGCGCTACGCATGGTGTTTGTTTTACGTGAAGCCTCAAGTGAAGCAGAAAAAAAGCGGATTGATGCAGCGGGTGTAAGAGATGCGCAGAACATTATTTCTGAAGGTTTGACCCCTCAGATATTACAGTTTAAGTCTATCGAAGCATTTATGGAGTTATCTAAATCACCCAATACTAAAATTATTGTCTCAGACGGAGATATGCCTAATCTAATGTTATCAGTAGAGTCTGACGAAGTTACCGGAGCTTCGACTGGAAACTAAATTTAAGTTAGATCTTCACACCTGGATGTGCTTTTAACAATTTCATAGTCAATTATTACCTGAGCTTTTTATAAACGAAAGGTTCAGGTTTTATTCCTTATGAAAACAATACCCAAGTCACTTGCCTTCAAAACCTTATTTAAACAACCGTCTTTCTCTTATTAAATAGGCCTTGTTAAATAGTCCTTGTTAAATAGTTCTCTACTTACCCAAGTAAGACGACTGTGCCCAGAATACGGATAAGTATTCATTATTATTCCACATCCGTTAAAGTAGCTTAATACCCCATATACATCCGAAATAATTTAACCATTTACAAACAATGTGTTTTGTTGTCTCTCAAAATATTAATGTTGGCTTGATAAATACTAGAGAAAATTTAAGGCAGTGTTAAAGGCCCTAACGAGCAAAGTATTAATTATCATATTAAGACGATTAATTAGTTGTAATCCGATGTCCGTTTTTAAGAAGTTGCCCTAGGCTAGGTCATGTTGCCTTGCCTTCCATCATCTTTTCTTTTCTTTCGTAATTAGTCAAAAATTTTTACACATCAGAGTGTTTATAAGTTAATAAATATAATATCTTATTGATATATATAGACATTATATTGTGGTGTGTTATTTGCAATGTTTGATTAATGCCAGAATTAATATAGGTTAAAGTATTTTATGAAGTATTTATTAACAGTAATAATGTTTTTTTTCATCGCGGGTCCGACACAAGCAAGCCTTATCTTTGATTTGACATATAGTTCAATTGGTTCAACCCCAAAGAACCCTGGTGCAGCTGGAAATGCATTTGGTACTTTTGAGATAGATGTACTGGCAGGTGAACTGTTTACAGTATCAGATCTCCTTGCATTAGATATTACCGCTCACACCACTAATACCTCAACTCATAAATACTTGCTATCGTCATTAACGAATGTTGTCTTGGGCGACCTTCTTAGGGTCTCTTTCGAAGGTGTCGTCAGTGATGATGGTTTGACAGTGACCTTCACAGATATTTTCTTGAAAAATGGAGGAACTGGATTTGGTTGTAATATGCTTAAATGTGAAAGCGGTGGTATCGTTCAAACTATTGGAAATGATACTTCTGGGGATGCCGCCCTAAGTGATTTGTTTAATTATGGTACTCAAGACGAAATCCGTAACGCCTTTAACGTGAGTCTAAAAAGCACGCCAAATATACCTGTATCAGAACCCTCTACACTTGTTGTTTTTGCATTAGGAATAATGGGTTTATTATCACGTCGTTTTAATAAAAAGTTTTAATAAAAAGTCTTAATTAAAAGTCTTAATTATACATAATTAAATGTCGAAGGCGGTATGCCTCAATAAACATAGCTCATCTAATATTGTCATTAACTGTAAATGGGCAATAAGGGTCAAGCCATTTGACCCTTAAAACTATCAAAACTAAATTTAATGTATGCCTAGACCGCCACGAATCGAATATGAAAATGTTTTTACCATCAGTATTTAACAGCTATTTTACAAGATGCCCATTGTAAGTATGCTCAAATAACGCAACATTTTTGAATAAATTGTGGTGGGTTTGTTGTTAATTTCTCTTCAGAATGTTGACTTAAAACCCTTCTAAGCAGCGGCAAAAAAGCAATCTGTCGGCACAAATTTGAAATGCCTTACTCGCCGCTTTGTTCATTCAGCGGGTATTAGGCGTTCGGGATAGATAATAATATGCAATAAATACTGCAATTTACGGTCTAGTGACTGATAGATTATAAAATAGGTCTTTATGCATGGCAGAAAATCTATCATGACAACCATTGCCGATATAAAAGATCTAGGATCAGGTTGCGCCATTTTTTCGGGGGTTAATCATCCCGCATTGATTGGAAGTTGACCAACGCCGATAATTAAGTCACACATTTTATAAAGCCATACATTTTATAAATTCATATATTGTATAGAGAGATTCATGAAGTTATTAAAGACAATTTTTTTTTGGATGCCAGCCCTGGTACTTGCCCTTATGATGACGAGTTGCGGCGGCAGCGATAGCAGTCGCCAAGCGGGTGAGGTGCTTGTCGACGAACTGGGGATTGCAATACAAGGTTTTGATCCCGTTGCCTATCACTTAGTGGGCACAGCCGTTCAAGGTAAAGCAGAATATGCGACGCAATGGAACGCAGCGACATGGTGGTTTTCTTCAAACGTTAATCGTCAACTATTTATCACCTCACCTAAAAAGTACGCGCCGGCTTACGGTGGTTGGTGTGCTTTCGGAATAGCCGATGGTTACGCTGCAGAAACAGACCCAATAAACGCTTGGACTATTCACCAAGGGCAGCTCTATCTGAACTGGAATGCCCAAGTAAGCACAGACTGGAACGCCGATAAAGCCGGCTATCTGGAAAAGTCAGAACCTAAATGGTCCACCGTACAAAAGCAGCTTCAACAGGGCAAGGCAACGGTGCATTGGCACAAAACATAACAAGGCGAAGATTTCACATCTGTATCAACGCTTAGCTGTTATGGGTCACACTGAAACCCAAGTTAGCCCTACTAATTAGGACATATCGCGAGCAATTTTAAGTGCTACTGCCATTCATTGAAATCAGACGCGCTTTATCTTTTGGCCTAACAGGTTCATGACTCACACGTGATACTGTTAGGTGATCTGCATTTCAATTTTTATTGTTAAATGGGTGAAAACCAATTATTGGTTTTATAAACGCGACTGTGAAGATAATACGGACTCCTGTAACGTCCCTGATGAACTATCGTGGCCAGAACTATCTGGGCCAGAGCAAAATTAAATTAATTTTTAACGGTGAATTAACAAAAGGAATTAACAAGACACCCTTTATATCACTAGGCATTTATTATGCGCTGCGCTTACCTGCATCCATGCAGTTTTTCGATTGGCATCCTTGCCAAGCGACCATACTTTTTTTCTACAGCCAAAAAAAGTAGGCAAAAAAAGCCGCTCGCTGACTATGTTTTTCATCCAATTATTTGTGAGATTGAGACCTTCTTTCGCTCCCAGATTCAAACACTTTAAATTGGTCAATCACACTTCCCTGATGATCAGCACTCGGTTACCGCGTAACAATCTCGACTTCCCGCGCGGCGTCCGCTTGTCGAGCTGTTCAACTGGGCGAAGCCGTGCTTCTAAAGAATCCAGTTTCACCCTACGAAATCTCATAAATAATTGGCGAACATAAATGCGTGGGTAAATCAAAAGCATCGGCTTCGCCGACAACTGCCCAAGTGGCTCCGCCACTGCTTTTCTACCTTTAAAATTTAAGAATAAAATGGCTTGTTCGTGGGAAAATGGCGAGGACATCAGGTTTGGGTGCCGATCATTAATTAAGAATCGCCGTAAAGCCCTGATTTACATTGATTTATTCAACATAAAACAGGCCTCCGGCACAGATCCGTACGCGGTACCCGGTACGGGCGCTACTAACGCATACGGCTCCTACATCGAGTCAAAGGTGAAAGCGTTGAATAAACTTATACTGCTTCGCTACTTTCCCCAACATTTCCAAACCTGAAGCTAAATATACCATGCTCTGAGTCACGGCTAATCTTCTGCTGAAAACGTTTCCTCTCTGTCAGTCCCCTTCGCTCCACACACTCCGCCTTGGTGATTAACCCAATTTGTTCCCATGCTTCCTCACTACTATGAGACTGTCTGACTTCCAGTGGC
>JBLHWW010000216.1:0-4101 GCA_047629075.1 Psychromonas sp.
ATCGTGTCATGGGCATGATGGGGTGGCAAGCATACTTTTTAAGTGACGGTACAGGTTTAAATAAAGTGACTGCACCTTTACCTGCTGAAGCCATTTTATCGGTATTTGCTTTACCGGGGTTAACGGCTACACAAGGTTTATATAGTATCGGTAAACCGAAGGAAGGCGAAACTATTGTTGTATCGGGGGCCGCTGGTTCTGTTGGTTCAATTGTAGGTCAACTGGCAAAAGCTGATGGATTAACGGTTATTGGTATTGTGGGTAGTGATGAAAAAGCAGACTGGATCGTTAATGAACTTGGTTTTGATGGCGCCGTTAATTATAAAACCGATGATTTAGCCACTAAGTTAGCTGAATTAACGCCTAAAGGTATTGACGTTTATTTTGAAAATACGGGTGGTTCAATTCAGCATCATGTATTTGACCGAATGAATGCCCATGGCCGCATTGCCGTATGTGGCATGATTGCGGATTATCCTAAAAAAACACCTGATTTAGCACCTAATTGGATCCCCATTATTAAAAAACGTTTAACCATACAAGGTTTCACTATGCCTGATCATTTTGGCGAAGTGCCTGCACTTTTAGCAAAGTTAACCCCTTATGTTATGCAAGGAAAAATAAAACATCGTGCTCACGTGCTTGACGGACTTGAATCAGCAATGACAGGTTTAAATTTATTTTTTACTGGGCAAAATAAAGGTAAATTGATTGTTAAGCTTTAACGTTAATGAGACTAGTAGATTAATTTATATTGTAAATTTAATTACCCTAATAATAAATTGGAGATGAATATGTACCAAAAAATCGTAAATAAAATTATATATACCGTATTGTTTATTGGTTTCACCTCGTTATCGGTGAATGCAGAAATAACACAGACAAATGTTCAAGAAACTGTTGAAACTAAATCCACTGTAACAGCAGCCATTGTCAATATTGATGAAGAAAGTTTCAGTTGTATTAGAGACATGACACCCGTCCGTCACTTTTATGTGGACAATCTTCTAGGCGATATACAAAGTACTCTAGCGGTAGCCAATGCACCTGAAGGCGCTATATATCCTGCAGGCTCTGTTGTACAACTTGTGCCAACCGAAGTGATGGTAAAGCGAGAGTCTGGTACTTTTCCTGCAACAGGAGATTGGGAGTTTTTTGAACTTGAAGTCAATGAGGAAGGTTCAAAGATTGCCAAGCGAGGTTTTGTCGATGTAGTCAATCGTTTCGATGGCAATTGCTTTACTTGTCATGCACCTGCTCGAGAAAAGTGGGATTTTATCTGTGAATCAGGACATGGCTGCGATCCTATTCCTATCGATCACAACATGACTGGAGCACTTCAGCGCTCAGACCCTCGTTGCGGAGAAGCAGAACCTCAAGATGGTGACTGGATGGCACTTTTCAAACTAAAGAGCATGGTCAATATTGGACTTACTAAAAAATGGTTAGAAGATAAATTTTAAAATAATAAAAATGGTTTTCATTAAATAAGCTAGGAATAAACATGAGCGAAATTCAAACACATTATAGAAACTGTAATATTTGTGAAGCCATGTGTGGCTTGGAAATCAAATATCAAGACAAAGAAATATTGTCAATTAAAGGCGACCAAAAAGACCCCTTTAGTAAGGGGTATAACTGTCCTAAAGCAATGGCATTACAAGATTTTTATACCGATAAAGATCGTTTAAAAACCCCTATTAGACGAACAGCCACAGGCTGGGAAGATATTTCATGGGATGACGCATTTACCGAAATTGCTGAAAAACTTAAAGGCACACAAAATGAATTTGGCAAAAATGCATTAGCAGTTTATTTAGGAAACCCTAATGCACACAATTTAGGTAATGCCATGTTTTTGAAGCCTTTCATGAAAGCCTTAGGTACGATAAATCGCTTCAGCTCTGCTTCGACTGATCAAATGCCACATCATGTTGCTTCAAATTTTATGTTTGGTGCAGGCATGTTAATACCGGTTCCTGATATTGACCGTACTGATTTTATGCTGATTATTGGTGCTAACCCGGTTGTATCAAACGGCAGTATGATGACAGCACCGAACGTTATTGGTCGAATGAAAGCGATTCAAAAACGTGGAGGTAAAATAGTTGTCGTAGATCCACGCCGAACCCGTACGGCCAAAATAGCGGATCAACATTTATTTATACGCCCTGAAAAGGATGCATTGTTGCTGTTTGCAATGATCCATTATGTTTTCGCAACGGGCAGCGTTAATTTACGCCATCTCGAAAATATGGTTGATGGTCTTGAAGACTTGGAGATTATTTCAAAAGATTACTCCCCTGAATCTGTTGCTGAGCATGTGGGTATTGATGCAACTGATATTAGAAGGTTAGCGGCTGATATGGTTGCTGCCGACTCAGCCGTTTGTTATAGCCGAATGGGGGCATCAACTCAAACGTTTGGGGGATTATGTCAGTGGCTGACGAATGTGCTAAACATTATAACGGGTAATTTTGACCGTGAAGGTGGCGCTATGTTTCCACAGCCCGCTTTTGATTTATTAAGAAATCATAAAAAGGGTCATAAAACATCCTTTGGTCAGCATGAAACACGTGTGCGAAAATTGCCTTTCTTTAATGGTGAATTCCCAGTAGCAACCTTAGCAGAAGAAATTCAAACGCCGGGTGAAGGTCAAATAAGAAGTTTAATCACTGTTGCTGGTAACCCTGTGCTTTCATCACCCAGTGGTCATAAACTCGCTGAGGCTTTTGCAGGCTTGGATTATATGGTTTCGGTAGATATTTATTTAAATGAAACCACCAAGTATGCGAATATTATTTTGCCGGGCACAACCGGCGTTGAAAATTCTCATTTTGATATTTTCTTTAATAGTTTCTCAGTAAGAAATACCGTGAAATATTCAGCACCCTTGTTTGAAAAAGAAGATTATCAGCGTAGCGATTATCAAATATTAAAAGAAATAGCAGCCCGAATGACCGATACAGAAGTTGATGCGTACACACCAGAAATGATACTTGATATGGAATTAAAAACTGGTCCCTACGGCAAAGAAGGGATGAGCTTACAAAAACTTATCGATAATCCGCATGGTATCGATATTGGTCCATTAATGCCGTGTATTGAAGAGCGGATAAAAACTGCTGAAGGTAGGGTAGATTTATTTCCTCAACTTTATCTTGACGATTTACCTCGTTTAAATACGGTTATATCCCATTCTGCTCGTAATGCAAACTATCCGTTTGACCTGATCGGTCGTCGACTGGTGAAAAGTCATAATACATGGACACAGAATTCTGAACGCTTAGTGAAAGGGAAAAATCCTTGCACCTTAGAAGTTCATCCGGAAGATGCACAAATGTTAGGTATCTCGAAAGGCCAACTTGTAAAACTCAGTTCAATGGTCGGTGAAGTCGAAATTGAAGTGGTTATTACTGACGATATTCAAAAAGGTGTTGTGAGTATGCCTCAAGGTTGGGGACATAATCAGAAGGGCACTAATATGTCAGTTGCTACGAAACAACCAGGTGTCAGTATTAACGATTTAACCGATGCTAATCGTGTAGACACATTAACAGGTAATGCAGCGTTTAATGGTACACCTGTAGCGATTAACGTCGCTTAATCATTCATTAATTTTTTCACAGATTTAAGTCATCATATTGAGGTAAAAAGATGAAATATTTTTCACCCTTGTTTTTTTTTATTGCTGGTTGGATATTATTATTGTTCACTAATAGCCTAGCGACGATTAGTTTAACCAATGGTATATTGCAATTGGTATTGTTTGCGTTAGTCGTCTGTCTGCCTGCTTGGCGTACAGGGCGAATGTCTTATGTCGATATTGGCTGGCCTTGGGGGTTAACACTCATTGGTGTGCTCACTTGGATTTATGGTGAAGGTGATAGTATCCGTGTCGCTTTAGTGAGTATTGCGTACATTTTTGCGGGCAGTCGAATGGGGCTTGGTGCAATAAAAATGTGGAGGATAGGGCATTTACAAACTGAGTTCCCACGTTATGAATATCAGAAACGTCGTTGGCAAAAAAGCGGTAAAACCAATACCGCTTTAGCAATGCAGGTGGAAGCGATATTACAAGGTTTTGCCAATGCGTCTTTT
>JBLHWW010000217.1:0-4046 GCA_047629075.1 Psychromonas sp.
TGAAAAGGCACTGAGTAAATTAAGGAAAAAACAGATAGGTATTATTTTCCAACAGTATAATTTGCTCTCTAGCTTGTCTGTTCGCGACAACATTGAATTTAGCGCACGTTTAGCCGGGCGCTATGATTCTTTGATTTGCAATAAACTGGTTAATCAGTTAGATATATTTTCATTATTAGATCATTATCCCGCGACGCTTTCGGGCGGCGAAATGCAGCGTGTTGCTATCGCTCGTGCCCTTTGTGCCCGGCCCCATTTATTACTTGCGGATGAACCAACGGGTAATCTCGATGAACACAATGGTGCTTGTGTCGTGACCCTGTTAGTTGAGCTCGCAAAACGTCATAATAGCGCATTATTGCTGGTGACTCACAGTGTTAATGTCGCACAGAAAATGGATAAAATATATCACTTGGCAAAAGGTAAATTATCCCTCGTTAAGGGAGCGGTTTAGTGGCTTTTTTCATCCCCAAAATGGTTACTCCAGTCGCTAAAATTAAAAAATGGTTTAAGCAAGATCTTTATTTGGTATTAAAAACCCAAGTTGCAGAATACAAAAACAAACCGCTCTTACACCTGGCCTTTATACTCAGTTTAGCAATAGCAACCAGTACATTGTTATCTGTTTTGGTGTTAAATCATGCCAGTAAGGAGCAATATCAACAGGCAAATTCTTTGTTAAAAAATCCCGTGGGTTTTCATATTATTGCCCAGCAGGGAAGTAAACTGAAGAAAGACGATTTTTCCAGTTTAAGAAAACAAGGTTTTACCCAAATAACCCCAGTGCTAACCTTTCGTAAAAAACTGACTAACGGCAAATACATTACCTTTACCGCGATCGATTTATTGGCACTCAGTTTGATAAAAGCGGGGCACTTTAATAGCCAAAGGGTATTACTGACCGAGGATTATGTTCGATCCCTCTTATTATTCAATGAGGATAAACATTTTTTTTTAGCTGACAATCGCGCTATCCCCTTTAGCATTAGACCTGCAGGACAATGGCAAGATCAAGCCTTACTCGATATAACTCTTGCTTGGAAACTATTCCCGGAAGAGGGAGATTTTAGTTATTTACTGGTCGCCCCCTTGAGTGAGCAAAGTAAAAAAATACTGGAATCTGTTTTACCGGCACATTTATCTTTATATGAGCCATGGTCAGTAGAAGAACGTCAAGGTTTTGCAGATGCACTGCATCTCAATCTCAATGTGCTGGCTATTTTAGGTTTTATTGTCAGTTTATTTATTGCTTTTCAGGCAGCTAATCAGGCATGGCGGAAACGCGCTCAATTAACGGCACAGTTACGCTTATTAGGCGTGCAGTTGTTTACCATAAAAATTGCATTGATAATTGAAGCATTATTTTTAGTTATTATGGCCACTGTGTTAGGTATTTTACTGGCCATCGGCTTAGTTTCTATTTTACTACCCCTATTAGGTTTAACCCTTAAACAATTATATTCCCTAAACAGCAGTGGGCATTTGAACTGGCAATGGTCGTATAATTTATGGGCATTTTTAATTTCATTACTTGCAGTCCTGCTGGCATTAATGAAGCAGTTTAAGCTGCTCTCCAGTAAATATATCGCTCGTTCTGCTCATTTGCAAAGTGAGCGATTCTCTGCTCGAAAAAATGTCATAGCAACGCTTCTGCTGTTAGCTTTATTTATACTTTGGCCAAATAATAGCTGGTTACAGTTGATGATTAAGTACGCTTTTTTATTGCTGGGAAGTATTGCTTTTTTGCCTGTTTTTTTACAATCAACTCTTTTTTTAGGCGCCAATTTAGGTAAATCGTTCCGCTTTAAGTTCCTTATTAAAGATGCGTCTCAGCAGATACAACGGCGTTATTTACCGCTTGCGGCTTTTTATTTGGCGCTAACTGCCAGCATTGCTGCCGCGTTATTGGTCAATAGCTTTGAAAACGCTTTTGTACGCTATCTTGATCAGCAATTAAATGCAGACATCTTTATTAGCCACAAGGCTTGGCAAAAAAAACCGATAGAGGATTGGTTAGGGACTCAATCCGCACTAAAAGAATATACCCTGTTTCAGCATAGCTGGGCAAAAATAGAAACCGAGTCAGTTAAGCTAGTAAATCATCAATCTTTAAGTCAGTTGGAATCACTACTGCTTAAATCGTCTGACCATAGTGATGAACAGGGGTGTTATATCAATGAGCAATTGGCCTTGAAAAAAAAGCTCAGCATCGGGGGAGGAATAAAAATAACACAAGGCCAACAAGTTTATCAATGCAATATAAAAGGAATCTACTACGAGTATGGCTACCCGGGTTATTCTGTTACCGTTAACAATGCGCCGTTAACCACTCACTTTAGCGGCTGGGTTGATACCGGATTTGGTTTGTTTTTTGAATCGGGGCAGTTGATTACAAAACAACAGATTGTAACGGCGTTAAACCTTGATTATCAACAGGTATATCAACCGCAGCAGATTAAAATATTGGCTCTGGAAATTTTTTCGCAAACCTTTATTCTGATTCAGGCTATTACAGCGGTTTTATTATTGGTCGCCTGTTTTGGTTTGTTTTTGTCCGCACAGAGTTTGGAGTTGGCGCGTAAAAGCGATTTATATATTCTTTACAGTTTGGGGTATGACAAAAAGGCGCTGTTTATCCACATGTTGGTGCAATGGTTATTGCTTGTTTTGTGCTCTATTATATTGAGTTGGCCGATCGCCACGCTTCTGGCTAATGCGTTAGTCACGCAGGTGTTACCGGCATCTTTTGGCTGGTCTATGCCACTGATGATCAATATTGCCCCCTTTGTTGTCAGCAGTTTGCTTGGTTTACTCTTATTAATTCCAGCGGTAAGTATTCCCTTGCTTACACTGAATGTCAGGAAAAATTTATGTCCTTGAAAAAAGTTAATAAATATAACGGTATTTCATCTAAAAAAATATTGGTTATATTATTGATTGTCTTTTTTTTATTCTTATTGAGTCTTTTTCTGTTAAGGAAAGAAATACCGAAGGGGAACTCGCTGATGGTGTTAGCAGAGGATAATACACAATATGAATTACCGTCAGAAAATCAAAAGGTCATCTTTCCACAAGCACATTGGCCGCATAAGGAATTTCGCCATGAATGGTGGTATTTAACGGCCAATTTAAACACCGAAAGCGGTCAGCGTTTTGCCACTCAGTGGACACTATTTCGAACTACTATTAATGATCAGCATTGGTATTTTGCCCATGCGGCTTTAGCGGATACAACCGTTCATTTGGCGGAATTTCGTGATGGACGAGAGGAGCTAGGCAATGTTGAATTAATAAACTTTCCGTTTACTGCGCTAATAGACGATTGGGGCTGGCGCTCAACTGCGCAGTTATTACCTGCGCAGTTGACTTACGGCAGTGCAAAGTATGGTTTAGCTGGTGGTATGGCTGATGATTCTGATTTGCCGCTAACAAACTGGCAAGTTAACCTCTTCTTATCCGATGCCAACCCTTTTTATCTGCAGGGGGTGAACGGTTTTAGTAAAAAACATCCCAGTAAAGATATCGCCAGTTATTACTATTCCCAGCCATTTATTAGTGTCAAAGGTGATATTTTATGGCAGGGGGAACGTGCGAGTGTCACTGGAACGGCTTGGTTTGACCGCGAGTGGGGGTCAAAAATGCTATCTCCGGAACAACAAGGCTGGGACTGGTTTTCATTGCGTTTAACTAAAGACAGGGCATTGATGATTTACCGTATCCGTTCGGAGGAAAATGATTTTCTGTACGGAAGTGTAATGGATAGTAATGGTGACATAAAAATATTAGCGACTAAGGATATCAGGCTAAAAAGTCAGGCAATGGTTCAAGGGCATTACCCGCAGGCTTTTACTCTGGAGGTTCAACCACTTGGTATCAACTTAATGATTAAGATCATCAACGACCAGCAAGTGATGCGCTTTGGCATTGAATATTTCGAAGGTATGGTCACTTTTAGCGGCTCACACAGGGGAGAAGGATTTGTTGAGATGACCGGTTATCATTAATAAGCGATTACTTTAAGTGCGTTGTTTATCTATTTTCACTGT
>JBLHWW010000218.1:0-4008 GCA_047629075.1 Psychromonas sp.
CAATGCAGTAATGTCGATCATATATTAGTTGATCGCGCTGGCTTTTAAGCTGCACAATCAGCTAATAAGAAAATCTTAATTCCAATGCAGCAATGTCGATCATATATTAGTTGATCGCGCTGGCTTTTAAGCTGCACAATCAGCTAATAAGAAAATCCTAATTCCAATGTAGTAATGTCGATCATATATTAGTTGATCGCGCTGGCTTTTAAGCTCCACAATCAGCTAATAAGAAAATCCTAATTCCAATGCAGTAATGTCGATCATATATTAGTTGATCGCGCTGGCTTTTAAGCTCCACAATCAGCTAATGAATAAATCCTAATTCCAATGCCGATCATATATTAGTTGATCGCGCTAGCTTTCAAGCTGCACAATCAGCTAATGAGCAAATCCTAATTCCAATGCTGGTTGAATATTACTTGCCCGCCAAGCAGGGTACAGGGTAGATAAAACACTCATAAAAAAAGCGGCAACAGTAACAACAACAACTTGCTCATAAATTAAATGTGAAGGTAGAAAGTCTATAAAATAGATATCACCCGATAAAAATTTATGGCCTATGACAGTTTCTATAAATTTAACAATATCAGTCAAATTTAAGGCAATAAAAATACCGATAGCAGCACCTAAAAGACAGCCTACCAGACCATTAAATGCCCCCTGCACGATGAATATACCGCGTAATATCCATTTTGAGGCCCCCATGGTTTTTAAAATAGCAATATCGCCTCTTTTTTCATTGACGGCCATGACCAGGGTAGAGACGATATTAAAGCAGGCAACTGCGATAACCAGCAATAAAATGACATACATTAAAGATTTAACCATCTGAATATCTTGATATAAATAACCCTGGCTGGTGATCCAGCTTTTTATATACAGGTAATCATTAAGACTATAACCTACATCCCGTGCTAATGTTTGTGCATTCAATATATCCGCTACTTTGAAAGCAATCCCATTAGCGCTGTCGAGTCCCAATATTTGTTTGGCATCGTCGATATGCATAAAACCGAGGGCATTATCCAACTGCCCTCCCATCTCAAATATAGCCACTAATGTGAGTTTGATTTTACGAGGAGATTTTAATTTTTTTCCACCGTCTTGCGGCAATATTAATGTTAACGAGTCACCTATCTTCAAAGCAAGCTTTAGTGCAACACTTCTACCTAATACGATTGAACCCTGCCCAGTTTTTAATAACTCCCAGCCTCCACCTTTTATATGGGGCTCAATAGCGGTCACATTCCTTTCACTTTTAGGGACTATTGCTCTGATTTGTAACGCTTTTATTTGGTCATCTTTTTGTAATAAACCATTCAACATTATATACGGACTCGCAGCAATAACACCAGGATACTCCCTGACCTGTGTTAATGATCTGTCCAGGTTTTTAAAACTGCCATTAACTGTTTCTAACTCTGCGTGAGGAATAACAGCAAGCATCTGCTCTCGTAATGCCTTTTCAAAACCATTCATTGCCGATAGACCGACAATTAATGCTGTTACCCCCAGTGCTATACCTAATATAGAAGCCATAGAAATAAACGAAACAAACTTATTTTTATGTTTAGCTTTACTATAGCGTAAGCCGATAAAAATTAATAAAGGGCGAAACATTATACGTTTCCCTGTAACACACCACTGTTCATATGTTCCTGACGCGTTAATTTATTGGCTAATTGTTGATCATGTGTCACCACCACAAAAGCAGTGCCCGACTCTGCATTAAGACTGACAATCAATTGGTAAATACTCTCGGCACTTTTTGCGTCTAAATTTCCGGTAGGTTCATCGGCCAAAACCAGTTTAGGTTCATTGATTAAAGCGCGAGCAATAGCAACACGCTGTCTTTCCCCACCAGAAAGTTCAGAGGGGCGGTGTAAAACCCTATGCTCCAAACCAACACGCTTTAAGATAGCGTGCGATTTTTGGGTTGCAACTTTAATACTTTTACCCGCAATTAATAAAGGCATAGCAACATTTTCAAGTGCATTAAATTCAGACAGGAGATGGTGAAATTGATAGACAAAGCCCAAACATTGATTACGCCATTGAGATTGCTCATTAGCGCTTAGTTGATGAATATTCTTACCCTGATAAAATACTTCGCCTTGAGTTGGTATATCAAGGGCACCTAACAGATGCAATAAGGTACTTTTCCCTGATCCGGAGCTGCCCACAATGGCTAATAATTCCCCCGCGTTAACTGACAAATCGACATTATGTAATACCGCGGTGGATAGTTTTCCATCAACATACACTTTACTTAAATTACGGCACACCAAAAGTTCTTTATTCATATCTTAATGCCTCTATTGGGCTTACTTTCCCGGCTTGATAAGCGGGGTACAAGGTCGCCATTAAACTTAATAACATAGCACCAAATATGATAGTAAATATCTGTACTGGTTCGTACAAAACCGGTAATAAACGGACACCACCAGACGCACTAGAGAGTAGGTTAAGCCCCAAAAAAGATAATATTTGGTTAATATAAGCGCTAACTAATAGCCCTAATCCGGTACCAAAAAGCGCACCAACAATGCCACTCCATGCACCTTGAATAATAAAAATAAGGTTGAGAGTTGTGCCTTTAATACCCAGCGTCTTCAAAATGGCCACTTCCGCATTTTTGTCATTAACCACCATCACAGACGCAGAAAGTATATTAAATGCGGCGACCGCAATAATCAGGCATAACAATAACCAAATCATATTTTTTTCCATTTTTACAGCAGAAAATAATTCACCATGTGTTTGCCGCCAATCCTGAAGCGTTTGTCCCTCTTTCAAAACTGGCTGCAACCAATCTTGAACATCGAAAGCATCATTAAAATAAAGCCTTAAGCCGGTCACTTGATCAATGCCGATTCTAATTAAACGTGCCGCATCTTGGGCATGTAATAAAACAAGTTGTTTATCAACATCTGAACCAACGGCAAACACCCCTGCTACAGTAAAATTTCGCTGACTGGGAATACGCCCCAAAGGGGTAAAACGACTGCCCCTCGCAGAGATAACTCGAATTTTATCCCCGACAGTAACACCCAATTGCTGTGCTAAGCTTTGACCAATAATAACCTTATATTGTCCCGCTTTTAAATCACTTATTTGACCCAGAGTAAGATTGTCTTTAATCACATTACTTGCGTATAAATCAGGTACAATACCTTCAAGTTGCACCCCCTGCAGGCTTCTACTGCTCTGAATAATAGCTTCACTGCGCACCACAGGTTCAACGGTGTTGACTAATGGCATATTCTGCAACGCAGAAAGCCGGCTTTGCCAATCATCGATGACTTGTTCGTCATTACTGATAATGGCATGAGGAATTGCGCCTAATATTCTCACTTTCAGTTCATTTTCGAAACCATTCATAACAGATAACACAGTAATCAGTGCCAGCACACCCAAGGTAATGCCACCCGTTGAAAAAAAAGAAACAAATGAGATAAATTTATTATTACGCTTTGATTTGGTATAGCGTAAGCCGATAAATACACTAAGGGGGTAGAACATAGATGCCTTTATTATTTAAACTGTTATTTTGCCATTAACGATGGAAATTAAATGCTGTATAAATCAGGAAATCACAAATAACTCATTGATTAAAAATTATAAATAAACATTCTAATGGATCTGCAAAGATCAAGATACCCAAAAGTATTTAAATCAAAGCGATAGTCAATTTGTTGATAAATACACACCGTAAAGTTCAAAGTTCATTGCATATTTGCTGTAAACAGTTAAAAATAGTTAAAATAACTCCTTTTTTAATGAATATAATGGATAACATTCAATGACCGACCTAGCTTTATTATCTGTTCCCGCATTAAAGAAAAAATCAGATCGTTTAATATTTGGAAATTTATTGGGTAGCAGTCAAGCATTGGCTATCAGTGAGTGTGCTAAACAACAAACATCACCTCTGATTTTGATCGTTAATGATACACCCTCTGCTTTAAAATTAAGGCAGGAACTTAACTTTTTTGTGGAAAATAA
>JBLHWW010000219.1:0-4003 GCA_047629075.1 Psychromonas sp.
AAAAACTCATGATAAATTTTTTCATCCAGGCTGGAGAATTGTAAGCGCCCGTTAATATAAAAGTTAAAAATAGGCTCAAGATTGCCGCCTAAATTGCGCTGCGTAAACACTAAATTTTGATAAGGTGTTTGGGTTTGATAAACCACCTTGTCTTGATACAGAAGGTTTTGCATTTTCTGTTGCCAACTACCGCCATATTGGAAAACCACAAGTACTAAAATGGCTAACAAAGCATGCCCAAGCAATAGTTTTTTAACGTGCCTTAAATAGTGCTTAAAACGCAGCAGAAAAACAAAGCCCGCTAATAAATTAAGAGAGGCCGTCAGTGCTGCTGCCTGGCTAATTTCAATACGCAACATAAACAATACCCAAATCGCGGCACCAAAACCCGCGCCGATATAATCAGCCCCGTAAATAGTGCCTGCATTATGGGCTAAATGATGCCCGTATACGGTTTCACGAATGCGCGCAATAAGTGGGATTTCCATGCCGATCAAAAAACCAAGCAGAAATGCAAAAAAGTAAGGTAATTGTATGCTCCACCAGTTTAGTTGGGCAATGAACCCTCCCTCTGGTCGTGCGTCTATCGGGATTTGATAGGTTTCGGCCAAAAGATGCGGTAGTGTCTGCCCAAAGCCGATGATCGAGGCGATAAACAAGGTCGCACAACAGCCAATCAAAGCAACGGTTAATTCTAAAATAACAAAACCTTGAAAGGCATTGGAAATTTTTTTGGCAGCAAAGGCACCTAGCCCCATAGATACAATCATAATACCAATAATCGCATAGATAACGGTTTCAACACTGCCCAGAATACGCGCTGAATAATGAGAAAGTAAATACTCATAAATCAGACCACAGCAAGCCAGTACTGCCATTATTAATATCAGCAGGCTGTCATCGATCAGTAGTTTTACTTTTTTTGCTTTGAGCATTTTTTTCTCTAACGGGGATGAAAAAGGCCATCAAAGGATGACCTATTAAATAAGGGGTTAGCTTTGAGTGTCGAGATTCGAGCTTTCGAGTGTCGAGCTGTCGGTTCGTAGCTCAGGCCATTAATGCCATCAATAACAATGCGATTGCAAAAGAGGTAGTCAACTCGACGGTGGCAATGCCAATATTATCCTGAACTTCAACCTCTTCTTGGCGGTTTATTCCCCACAACACGATAAACTTAGCAATGGCCGTTAATAATGTTAATGCCAGCATCAAAATAACACTCATGATAGTCCATTGTGTTATACCCACCCATAAAGATTGCGCATCGTAGACCACAAAATAACTTGCTGCAGTGACTGACATGGCCGTTGAAATCAAATATCCGGAGTAACGAATAGCGACAGCCATCTGCCCTTTTTCTAAGGTTGCCTGAAAGTTAATACCGTTATTTTTAGAAAATTGCCATTCAAATATTCGCGTAATCATAACCAGCATGATTTGTGAAATTATCCACGCACAGAAAATTGCGACAAAGGTTTGAATCCCAAGTCCTTCTGCCCAGAGCAGTGCGGCACGGACCACAATGGCTGTCGCAATGACTGAAGCAGCATCGACTAGGCCGACGGAAATATTTCTTTGTAGAATTTGATCCTGTTTATGGAAATCAGGTAAAGCAAATTTATCGTGAATATATCGTCCCGCTTTGATCAATAATAATCCAATCAATCCGTAGGTTAGCATGCCGATTAACTCGGCTGAATAGGATCCGGCAAGCTCTCCCGTGATGGCACCGCTTAAGGCGATTCCCATTGCTGCCACGCTACCCGCAAGACTGATACCGTAGGCAAAATTGTCATTTATCGCTAACTCATTTTTGGTGTTAATATTACCAATAAACCCCATGGTATAACGAATTCCGCCTAATAAAAGAATTGCTACTGCCATATCAATTAATAAGTAAATGACCAAACTGCCATTTTGCTCTAATGTTGCCATTAATTCATTCATATTTTTTAGCCTTATTTTCCGCGACTTATACCGCGGGAGGTCGTTGTTTTGCTATTTCTAAAACTGCTCGAGGATTTTGCTTTTGAGTAACTAGACTTTCCAGCAAAAGAAGTTGCCTGCTGCGCCTGCCTACTGGAAGTCGACATACGGCTTGCCCCCGTTTTAGATTTTGCATAGGGGCTTCGAAAACCACCCTTACTGGCAAATTGTTTTTTGGTTCTAGCGGCTAAATTATCCTGATATTTTACTTGTTGTGGTGAGGTATAACGGTTACGCCCTACATCGTTGTAATAACTGTAATCTCGGCGTGATGACCAGCTATCATAGCGCGTACGGTTCGGAGAAAGAGCCGAAAACATCGAGTACATGCCATACCACTGCCAGAATGATGACCCGCCACTGTTAGTTTGCCATTGCCCATAGCCGGGATTACCCACTAGCTGACTGCCAGCGCCATTATCTGCAGCAGCGTTTGCCTGCAGACTTTGCTGTTTACTGATGGCATTAACACGCGCTAATTCTCCATCGGACAGATCGGCAATCACGTTAATAGGATCCGATAAAGCATCATTAAATAAAGCTAGATCCGATGCCGCAATTAGATTTTCACTTTCAAATAACTGCGCTTCGACATCGCCCAATACCTGCGGTTGTTCTTTAAGTGTTTTTAAACGCTGCAGTAGACCTTGATACATTGGCCCTTGACGCGTTGCATCACGACTTAATTGCGTTAACAAAGGTTTAAGTTGCGGTTTCTCTTGTCCTAACAGTCTCGCGTATTCGCTTAAAATAGCAGCATTACCTAATACCTTTCTATCAAGATTTTCGCCCAGGTTAGTTGTTAAATATTCAGCGGCTCTGGTATTCGCCTGAAGTTGTTCGGGACGCTCATCTCCACAGGCGATAAGCAAAAAACTCAGTCCCAAAATAAATAACAGCTTAGCTTTCATTGCGCCCCCTAGTGCGATAAACAATCAATAACACGCTGCAAATCATCCTGAGTATCAATGCCAGGTGGCGGAATTGCATTTGCCTGCTCAACGTGAATTTTAAAACCATGCCATAATACGCGCAGCTGCTCTAGCTTCTCGATCAGTTCTAGTGGGGAAACAGATAATGTCGCATACTCTTGAAGAAAACTAACGCGGTAGGCATAAATGCCGATATGACGTTGTAAAGCCTTAAAGTCTAAAGATTTTTTAGTCTGATTTTCGAAACTGAAATCATCACGATTCCATGGAATCGTGGCTCGGCTGAAATACAATGCCATGTTATTTTTATCACAAACCACTTTTACGGCGTTAGTATTAAAAACATCGGCAAACTCTTCAATCGGCGCACTTAATGTTGCCACACTGGCAGCACTGTTTTGTTGCAGGTTAGCCGCAACTTGTTTAATGACTGACGGGGGGATTAAGGGTTCATCTCCCTGTACATTGACTATTATCTCATCATTACCCAATTTAAACTGTTGGCAAACCTCAGCTAAACGATCGGTACCGGACTGATGTTCCTTAGATGTCATGCATACATCAATCTCTTTAATATGCTTTAAAGCATCAACAATGCGCTGATCATCGGTCGCTACGATAATTTGTTTGGCACCACTTTTTAAAGCTTGCTCAGTGACCCGCTCAATCATGGTTTTCCCTAAGATATCAAGCAGAGGTTTAGCAGGTAAACGCGTTGAATCATAACGCGCGGGTATCACAACAATAAATGACATATTACTCCTCGTCGGACGTAATGGTCCGCGCTTTGACTTTCAATAGAGCAGGAATGCCATCAATAACAGGGTAGGCAAGATGATCAAATTTACAAATAAGTTCATTGCTGTTTTTTTTATAAGTTAACTTACCTTTGCATAATGGGCAGGCAATAATATCAAGTAGCTTAATGTCTAACATTTTATTTCCTTAATCCTATTTAATAATTTTTTTTCAAAGCGCGCCGGAAATTCGGCTGAAACAGGTAAATACCACCAATTTGGCTGTGCAAAGTCAGTGCATTTAACCGCATCTTTTTCTGTCATTAACAGAGGAATAGACACTTCGAA
>JBLHWW010000220.1:0-3992 GCA_047629075.1 Psychromonas sp.
TACCTTTTATTCACTGTGTGGAGAACATTAAGTGCTTCATTAACCGCAATAGAGAGCATATACAGCAAAAGTCAGCTGGCTAAAAAAGCCCCTATTACGGGTTTTATTCAAGTCGCTAAACTACTCTTCACGCTTATTCTCATATTCTTAATTCTGTCGTTATTATTGGGTAAAAGTCCGGTATTTTTATTATCAGGACTAACCGCTATTGCCGCAGTGCTGGTGTTAATTTTCAGAGACACAATTTTGGGCTTTGTTGCTGGCATCCAAATTGCCGCAAATAGAATGTTCAATACAGGCGATTGGATTGCCATGCCTAAATACGAAGTTGATGGTGAAATACTTGAAATTGGGTTAAACGTGGTTAAAGTCCAGAACTGGGATAAAACAATATCCACGCTCCCTACCTATGCACTCACCACTGATGCAGTAAAAAACTGGCGCGGGATGATGGAGTCTGGTGGCAGAAGGATAAAGCGATCGGTATACATTGATATCCATTCTGTTAGATTTGCTGATGCTGGGTTGCTGGACGAGTGGGAAAGTATGAAATTGCTAAACGGCTATTTAAAAGGTAAAAAACAAGAATTATTGGACGACAGAAAACTAAAAGACATAGCGGAAACAGATATACTAAACTGCCGACGACTAACTAATTTAGGTACATTTAGAGCTTATTTAGCTGCCTATCTAAAGAGTCATGAATTCGTAAACCAAGATTTAATTTGCATGGTAAGGCAGTTACCGCCGACCGAAATTGGTATTCCATTGGAAATCTATTGTTTTAGTAAAGAAAAAGATTGGGTAATCTATGAACGCATTCAGTCTGATATTTTTGACCACCTATTAGCAATAATGCCCGTTTTTAAATTACGCGCCTACCAACGTATTTCTAGTAATAACGAGCAGCCACAAAAAAACGCCTCTTAGCGCGTTTTTTGTCTGTGTATCACTCTTTTAATTCGTCTTTTGCCAACAACGACAGCGAGTGTTAAACCCAGACTTCTCAACCGCGGTTCATATCAACCCGCTGCATAAGCTAACAAAAACGTTATCGCTAAACCTGACACACCCATAAATCCATATTCAATTTTCTCACGAAGTCCTTCTGCACCTGTTTTACCAGTCAAAAACGCCATAACGATACAGGATAATCCTAAAACTAGCGCTACTGCAGTTGCACCAAATAAAAAGCCGCTGAGTATATCGTTCATAAAATTCCTAATTTGAAAGCCGAAAGCCGAAAGCGCGTATATTATGCACTAATCTGCAAAAATGTCACATCCTACCCACTGGTTTAGTACTAAAATTGATCTTGGTCAATATCACTAACTGTTAGGTAAAAAGCTAATTTAAATAGCGACCCATGTCTTACTTTAGAACTTAAAAAAACATAAACTATTGACTTTTATATTGATTTTAAATTGGGAACAATCTTTGCTAACCCCACACATATAAATTCGAAACATGTCAATTGTTTTCGAGCTATATTTAAAACAAGCAGTTATGAACAGTTAATTAATAAAAATACGCATACCTATAAAAAAGAATGCTAATTACAAAGTGACCTGTCGCTTTTAATAGCGATATTTATAAACACCGACTAAACTATGGCATCACCAAAAGGATTATCCGAAATGAAAAAAGTAATAGCCACCACAATCAGTCTTTGCGCCTTAATAGCCTTCAATGTTGGCGCTGGTCAATATCACTCAAACCAATGCGATATTAATTTACAGGGTGAGATACGCTTTGCAGATAAGACATTAACCGTTAAAACAAAAACAGATGATGAAGTAAAGATCACTGATAGCTACTTAGTCTATTTAAATGGCGAAAAATTAGTACTTTCATCAGAACAAACAACCTGGGTTAAAGAATACTACGACAGTGTTGAACAAAGTATTCCGCAAGCAATGACGGTCGCAGCTGAGGGTATAAAAATTGCCAATTATGCGGTTAGCGAGGTTTTGCGAGAATTTTTAGGTGCTGAAAGTACAGTTGCATCGCAATTAGAAATTAGATTAGACGATTTATATGGAAAATTGAAAGATCATGTTTATCAAAATCCTGGATCACTTACGTTCGACTCAGCAAAGCTAGAGAATGAGTTAGGCCTTGGCCCCGATTTCGAAAAAGAAGTTGATATAATAGTCTCCCGTGTGATGGAAGATGCAATGGGTGAATTTTTGGTTCAAATGGGTAAAAGTATGCTAAATGGCGAGGGCTCAATGGAATCATTTGAACGACGTATGGAAAAAATGGGTAAAGACATTGAAACCAAAGTTGAAGGTCGCACTAAGAACATTGAACAAGAAGCGAAAAAACTTTGTGAGATGCTAACAACGATTGATGATTCTGAAAGCAAAGTGCAAACAATTAAAGGCCTTAACAACGTCGATATTGTGACTAAAAATAAGAATGCGTAAACATATTATCATTGGGCTGGGTTGGTTAGGCAGCCCGCTAGCAATGCATTTTTTAAGTGCAGGCCTGTCGGTTTCCGGAACCACACGTAATTCAGAAAAAGCGCAATTCCTGGCCAGTAAAGGTATTCAAACTCTCTTATTTGACCTATATGAAAATGACATAACAGCAATTCCTTGGGATATTTTTCAAGACGCTAATGTGGTAATTAATATCCCACCGGGTCGCAAAGGTTTTGAACCTACCTTGTTTATTGAGCGCATGAAATTGCTATTCGATTATATACTTCTGCACCATGCACACCACATCTGTTTTATTAGCACGACATCAGTATTTGGTGCACTAGAAGGGCGAATAAATAATGATTCAGCGTTAGTTCCAAATACACCCTCAGGGAATGCTCATGTTGAACTAGAATTATATCTAAAGGACATGGCGATGGCATCTGCCACTAAGCCTCAGGGCGATGCTATTAAGGCGTGTTTAGTCACCCAACCAGATACTCCATCGACGAGTGCCATTGGCTTTAGTTGTTCTGTGCTTCGTCTTGCAGGCTTAGTTGGAAAAGACAGACATCCTATTACCACTTTATCGCAAAAATCGAATATTGCGTTGGGTAGAAATCCGGTTAACTTGATCCACCAGCAAGATGTCATTCAAGTTATTTGTGCCGTATTGCAACACGCAGAACGAAAAAAACACGATAGTGATTCATTGGAAATGACAAACAGTTTGCTTGAATGCAATTTTTATGCAGCCAATTTATGTAGTTTAGAACACCCAACGAGAGAAGGATACTATACATGGTGCGCGCAACAAAAAGGCATTCGCAATCCTCAATTTACACCTGATACAAGAGAGTTCGCCAACGGAAAATGGATTGATGCTGAACAAACGATAAGCCAACTACAGGTAAAATTGCATTATCCAAGCCCTTACAACATGCTCGAATAATCACGGTGGTGAGCTTTAATCAGCCAACTGCCAACGAGATCAATGCCTGTTGCATAGAAGCGCTCGCAAGTTTAACCGGCACCAACCAAGAAACAGCTTCATTTCGATGTCTATGAAGGTAGCTGGAGGCTCCAAAAGGACTCATACTATTCCAGCAAAGGCTGCGGATCTCGATTTGCCGTTATAGGGAGCGCCTACTTTTGCCCTGCTTGCGGTCATAACTCGGTAACACGTACTTTTTGTGATTGATTACGGAAAGGCACCATTCAACGCATTGGTATTGTCAACTTATCGAATTTAGACGATAAAAACTAGTTTTAAACGTCTTATGTCGGATTTTGAATACAACTCACCCTATCCCATTCATCAAACGATCGTTCACGGAACATTCTGTAATTACTGGCCTTCATAAGATGTCGACCAAGTCGAAACAGATTATTGACGATGCCATGGCAGGATAAAAATAGTTGCATTTCCGAACCAGAATATCAATTTCATCTCCGTCCTGATCGACTGCCCGCCACAGATAATAAAGGACACCATTTATTTTAATGAACACCTCGTCCAAGAACCATGTACCGCCTAACTGACCGCGATTTTTCCTTATTTGG
>JBLHWW010000221.1:0-3916 GCA_047629075.1 Psychromonas sp.
AAACGAATAGGTGGGATGAAGCAGGCCAAACGACTGCTATCGTAGGAATACCCAACAAACATTCAAACATCCCATTATTTTTTGCTTTTTTTAATTAAAGAGGACGAAACATATCTAGAAATCAGCGTTTAACGTTTAGTTTTCTTAATGCAACCAATTCAGCCCCACTTTTCCTGCTGCCTTTACCCATCTGATGTTTTAAGCTCAAAATCAAGTGAGAAATATATACTTTTTATTTGATTTCATTATGGGTGGCCTATTAAGTTATTTAGCCTATTAAGTTATATTAAGTTGATATATTGGCTGAAAATGCCATTCGCCCATTTGCAGTGGGTAGACGTTCTTGGTTATTTGCCGATACGCCAGCAGGCGCAGAGGCCAGTGCTATCCATTACAGCCTAATTGAGACAGCCAAAACCCATGGTCTTGAACCCTACGCTTATCTCAATGCTGTGTTCAAAGCATTGCTCTACGCTGATACGGTTGAAAAAATCGAAGATCTGCTGCCGTGGGATTTCAAAAAGTCACAACCTAGCCGGTTACCTACGCACGTTCAATAAGCGCTTATCTTGAGACTAATGAAGTTGTGATTTTTCGATAAAGCACAATCTTTAAAAGAGACGCAAATCTGTATTGCTCGGAAAGCGACCATGATGGAGTATTCTTACTCTGGGGGATCCATTATGACACGCATGGCTTCTTCCAGCAGTTCATCTCTCCCTTCTCTAATGCCTTTAATCGTAGGAAGAATAACGATATCAGGTAGAATACCCACTCTTTGTGTTTCTTTACCGTCAGGGTAATAAACACCTATTCCCGAAATTACGGTTCTCAATCCTCCCGGCAAATAGATGGTCGATATATTGCCATCAGCGCCAGCCGTAGTGCTACCTATTACTGTTGTGTTTGGTCCGGCTTGAAATGCCATTGCAGTATACTCGGCCATGCTCTGCGTTAATTCATTAACTAATACCACCAGTTTTCCTGAATACGTCTGTTCGCTTGGAGAAATTGAATATAGAGGCCCGAAGTTAAATTCTCCGGGCGTATTTAAATTAACCATAGTGAACTTTACAAATGGCGTTTTTTCTTTAACAAAATAGGACCCTAGGCTAAAAGGTAAAAAAAGATTCGGATAATTTCTAATATCAAGGATTATGCCTTTGGTGTTTAGAAACTCGGTTTTGATTCGTTCTATATCCTCATTAATGATATTTTTAAGATCCACATATCCAATATCATCACTCAAAAAACGGTACGATGGCTCTGTAAAATATCTTGTTTTAAGGTGGTTAAAGGACGGAAGATCCTTTTTTTCATACAACTTCAATTTCTGTTGAATATGCTCTTGTCCTTTTTTAACCGTTATATTGAGTTGCTGCTTATTCGAACGCAGCAATTGAGGTGCAATGTTTCTTAACTTAGTTGGATAATTTGATGCGGGGAAATAAGACAGCCGTTTTTCAATGAGCTTATCTACCGAAACCCCTTCAATATGAGTGACAACGTCTCCCAAAGTTAAATCTATATCCGCATCTATGGGAACCATATTAAAAGAGTTAACGACTAGTTGATTTTCAATCATCGACATATTCACAGGAGGGTAAAATTTACCTTTCCAATCTGTAATTGCATTTCCTCCACCGTAAAGCTGAGCATGTGTATCGTGTATCTCATTTAAAAACTTAAGAATGACCATTTCGTAAGCAAGCTCATCTGGTGCTTCAACAATATCTAAAATGTATTCATTCATCACACCATCCCAGTCTTTTTCAGTTTGGTGTTTATATGGGGAAAAGTACTGCACAACATTCCAAAGCCTAAACAATGCGAGCAATCGCAACTCTGCATTCGGGTATTGTTGCTCATCGTACAAAGGTTCGTTCAAAAATTTGGGATTACCAACTCTGCTGGAAGCGTAAGAGACATAATGGTTTTCACCTTGATGACGATTGGCGTGAATCATCTGAATTTTAACTTTTAACTCTTTAGGTACGGTTGGGTGCTCAAGCCACTTAAAGCTTGGTTTTAAATAAGCGCTGGCATTAACAGCGCTGCAATTTTTACACTTTTCAATAGAACCTAATACCTGTATCCATTCCAAAAGCAGGGTGTCTCGGGTTTCTTCTTGCGCAGAAAGATATTTAGGAATAAAAGAAATTAACTCCTCATCCCAGTTAAACATACCCTTTGCCACTTCAGGATGGTGATACTTTAGAAAGCCCCATACCTGCCCAAGCAAGGCTAAATCTTGAATGTCTGTGGGCGCTTCTAATTCGATTGTTTTAGGTGAGGTAGGTGAGGCTAATGTCTTTGCGCTAGGACAAAATGCCAGTGAATATAAAAATATAACTAGAATAACTCTATTCAAAACACACTCTCTTAAATTTCTTAACATCTGCGTAATAACATGAAACCGATCGGTCAATAACATTGAAGACGATCACTTTTTTGTCTTCCAGTAGAACTCAGTAAAATCTAACTTGTGTGATCGGCTTCAGTCAAGGAATTTAGTTTTTTTCGCATGGATTCGCCTTTTAATTCTAATTTAATTGCCCCGTGAACAAGCCTATCTAGGATCGCATCTGCATGCGTGGATTCGCCGATCATATCGTACCAATTTTCTATCGGTAATTGACTCGCAATCAGTGTCGATTTTGTGTCATATCTCGCATCAATTAACTCAAGTAAATCACTGCGTTGTTGCGGCGTTAATGGCTCTAATCCCCAATCATCTAAGATCAGTAAATTCGCTGATGTGAGTTTGTTAATCAATTTTCGATAGCTGCCATCCGCTTGTGCCATAAACATCTTTTCAAGTAATTCTTTGAGCCTGAAGTAGTAAACGTTTTCTCCCTGCTGGCAGTGGTTATGACCCAACGCACAAGCAAGATAGGTTTTACCGCAACCTGTTGCCCCTGTGATCAGTATGTTTTGGTGAAGACGGAGCCATTCACCTTGCGCTAATGAGCGGATCTGCGTTTTGTTTAACTGCCTCGACGCACCATAATCCAACTGTGCTAATGTCCCGTTCACTCTAAATTTTGCTTGGCGGGTCAGTCGATCAATTTTACGTTGGTCTCGCTGTGTGATTTCATGGTCAAGCAATAAACATAACCGCTCTTCGAAGCTTTGTTCGACGTATAGATTGGGTTGTTCACTTTGTTGTGATAGCGCATCACGTATGCCGCTTAGCTTTAGCGTTACTAATTGAGTATTGATTTGTTGCGTCACTGATTGCATGTTGCTTCCTTAGGTTTTATTAGTGGTAATAATGATTGCCACGGATATTTTTATGGTCGATGTCACTTAAAAGATCCAGCTGTTTTTCCTGTAGAGGTTGACTATCTAAGCCTTTCTCTAAGATAGCTTTCACTTGGTTTACTCGCGTCACACCTGTTGCTAACGCTCGGTAGCAGGCGGCTTCAAGCCGTTTATCTGTGAACTTTTTCCCTAAACTCAATACGCCCATACAGGCACGATAACTTTGCTCGGGGTGTTTTTTGGTTTGCATGAGTTGAATGACAAATTGCTCGGTTGATTTTCCGAATTTTCTTGCCCAACTTTCAAATCGTTCGGGGGTCCATTGCTGCTGTTTTTGATGGGCGACTGGCATGTGGATATCTAGGGTACTGTGACCTCCCACGCGGTATGATCTTGGATGAACGGCAACTTGTACCCCTTGATGATAAAGTGTGACCAGTTGCCCCGTAGCATGTGCTTCTAGCTTTTTCTTGATCAAGGCGTGTGGTACCGAGTAGTAATGTTTCTCAATCTCGATGTGAAACAAGAAAATTAACAGGACAGCCATCATAGTGTTATTAAAAAACAAAGTTTTTTTGTACCAAACGGATGCAAACTCTTCAAATTGGTCAATTACACATCCCTGATGATCCGCACCCAGTCTCGACGTCCC
>JBLHWW010000222.1:0-3842 GCA_047629075.1 Psychromonas sp.
TCAAATCCTGAAATCTCTGCACTACCTACATTTGCTTCAAAAAATCCGACAAAACCAGGATTCTGTGTTCTTACTTGAATGTCTGTATAATCCATCGAATAAATAGCACCATTTACCGTGAAAGGTTTGTCACCGCTATCGTATTTAAAACCAGTTTCGTATGATTTAACGTATTCAGGTCCAAAAGAAGGAACAGTTTGCAAAGCAGGAAAAATACGTTGCACGAACCCACCTGAGCGAAACCCTTCAGAATAAGATGCATATACCATTAGCTCATCATTAGCTTCGTAAGCAACGTTAATCATTGGAGTTATTTCTTGGGTATCTGCCTTATTTAAACCAAGGGGCAGAAGAAGCGTACCTGGAGTGAGACCAATATTGCTGCTTATTACTACTTGAGTTGGATCAAACGTTTTTTCTTCATCTGAATATCTCAGACCTACGGTCGCGTCTAATTTTTCAGTAACGCTATAGGTAGCTTGTGCATAAATGGCTGAACTAGTCGTGGTAAAATCATTATCACTGTCAAAGTTAGCAATCGCAAAATTAAGATTATTTCGGTTATTACCTTTTTCATCAAAATAGTATATCCCTGCAACCCAATTCAATTTTTCATCTTTTGTTGCGCCCAAGAGTTGGATTTCTTGAGTAAACTGAGACGCTTCAAAAGAATCAAAGAAATGCACAATTGTTAACGGTGAACCATCAGAGTCTTTAGCAAACTCTGCGTCTAAATCGCGGTAAGCTGTGATAGATTTTAACTGCAAATTGTCGTGAATATCCCAAGTAATCTGCAAATTAGAACCCCAAGCGGTAGTATCAGAATATGTAGGGGCAGTGCCTAAATTCTCGCCTTCGCTCACGTATTGGTTGTTGTAACAAATAGGATCAGTAGAAGTAAAACCACCCGGGAAACCGCATGTTGCGCCTTGTAATACATTGTCATAAAATCCGGCAAACGATCCAGCAACCATCGTACCTGAGTCAGTCAATTGAAATGCTGGGCCATTCTCATTTTCGGTACTGTGGTCAAGCGTTAGCATTACTTCTACGTCATCGGACGCTTCCCACAGAAGTGAACCCCGCAAAGCCACCTTGTCATCATCACCTAAATCACCTCCAGCAGGGCGCTTGACATAACCATCTTGGGTTGCGGTTAGAGCAGAGAAGTTACCAAATAAAGTATCGCTAAGAGCACCATTTACAGATACCTTGAGCTTAGCCAATGAATCAGTACCGACAGTGGCGTCAATATAGCCCTCAAATGAATCTGTTGGTTTTTTGCTATAAATCGCAACTGCTCCACCTACACTATTTCGACCAAATAACGTGCCTTGAGGACCTCGTAATACTTCAACACGATCAACATCAAGTAAATCAACAAGGGCACCAACAGTTCTGGCAATGTATACACCATCGATATAAAAGCCAACACCGTTGTCGATTGTGCCTAAAAAGTCACGCTGACCAACACCGCGAATGTACACCGACGCTACAGATGATGAGCCTCCAGCGCCAGGACTATTTTGATAAGTAAGGTTAGGTGTTACGCTGCCCACTTCTGAAATATTTTCAATTCCTCTGGCCTCGAGACCATCTCCAGAAAAAGCGGTCACCGACAAAGGAGCTTCTTGCAAACTCTCCTCTCTTTTCCTTGCTGTTACTTGTATTCTTTCCATCATCGCATCAATTCCAGATTTCTTTTCTGCACTGGCAGTATCTGAAGTACTTTCTTGAGCATGAACAGGTGCCAATGCAATAGCAGACATTACTGCTATTATTGCAGTGTAACGCATATTAAATATGGTTCGATTTATTATGTTTGGTTTACCATTGTTATTCATATTCTATGCTCCGTTTATTATGTTTTTTTATTATGTTTCTGGTGCTCCCAGACAATTTGTATGATTTTTTACGTTATCTGTCAAGTAATATTTCACTAATACTTTGCTATATTTTTGAACAACAGAGCTTTTTAAATTCATTTCATTACATTTATAAAATATTCAAAAAGGTAATGAAGGTGTCTAATCACCGTCAGATATAATATGGAAATAAATGAAGAAGTACTGGTAGACCAAATGAGTCCAAACCAGCTGCAAAAAATTTTGGATTCCAGCATTATCTGTTTAATGGTTGCCGAAAATATAAACTGTCAAATTAACTAATAGCGGTGAAAAAGCGATTATTAAAGTAACCAAAACTTCCAAAGATTTGTTGACAGTCTATAGACTGATTTTTAGATGAAGCGTTTACGCGTTCTCAATTGAACATTGCAAAATGTTTTTTAAATCTAGCTGGGTTTTCATCTTTACTGGGACTATAAACTAAAAATACTAACATCGATTTTATTGATAAAGCACACAAAAAAATGCGCTGCCGACAGCAGGAAATCTGATTCTTTATTCGTTATGGAAAATTCGGAAACATGTCTAATGACGTTATTAAAGAATCAATAATGGCTGAATTGTGAAATACAATTCGGCCTATCAGCGGCCATATGAATCCTCTTAATTGCTACCAATTTTAACTAATTTATCATGTTCTCTTTTTATGACATAACTTCTTATATCTTCGGAATCATTTTCACTAAACACCGGCTTAAATGACACCATTCCCTTAGAAGATAAAACACCATCGATCACAACCTGATGCCAAGCACCTGTATATAAATTGAAAGGACTGTAACGGAGGTCAGGTAGAACAGCTCCTGAAACAGCTGTGTCGCCGTGACAGTTAAAACAAAATTGTTGATATAAAACGCGACTATGAGCCACTGCTGCTAACGAAACAACTTGTGGTGGTTGATTTAAAGTACGCTTTACTGAGAGATGTTTTTTCAGCGCCGCTGAATACGCCCTTCGATAGGGCCAACACGAAATTAATCGAGTACCTCTTAGAAGACAAAGTATGCTAGGTAAGGCTGACAATGACATAGCGATGTTAAACTATGTATCAATCAGCAAATTTTAGCCTAAATCGTTTTGCATTTCTGCATGCTGCATCATACGCGACCAACATATTCTAAATATCGTGTTCAGCTACAAATCGGGCAACGAAGTAAACGTGAAAGAGACCAGTCGGAAGACACAGGGAAAAAGGAATAGTAAAAACACTTTATCAACCTTGTGTTTTCTGATCCTAGTCATTTGCGTGATAAATTATTAGAAGCAGCCACTTGGCTTACCGCAGAGGAAGTCAGTAGACGTGCTGGTTCAACGAATATAAATGCCTCAGCCCTGCCTAACCGGTGGTAAAAAAGTAAGAGGATTTTTGCTATTACCAATGGTAATAAAGATCTATTCCCAAAATATATTTTCGGGGACGATGGCAAACCTCTACAGATAGTTTCAAGCGTACTAAAATGCTTTCATGATAAAAAATCAAAACGGCATTATGGTTTGCTAGTAAAAATATATGGTTGGGCGGCAACGCGCCGCAAGATATGTTGCTTAATAACGCTTCGGCTGTAACCAACGCAGCTGAAAAAGAAGTGGCTGATAATGTCTTAGGGTAACTTCACTTCATCGTTTATAACTCTGGCTGCGGCCCCTCGTCCATTAAATGAACAAATATATTGATGCGCACTGTGCTGTTATCAGAATCAGCTTTTTGATATTCCTAGGGCCTATTTTATAAACCCTTGGTCAAAAAGGTTTCACCATTATGTGCATCGAGGTTGCAGACATTTCTGCAACGTTAATATTCTTTTAATCGTCTAATGTTCTGAATTTTTAAACGCAGCTTCATCCACAGTAGCCGCGTAATCAGAACCACACCATGCAAGACCGTCACTCAATAATAAAGATTTTTGGTCATACTGAAAATTAATTACGCATTGC
>JBLHWW010000223.1:0-3794 GCA_047629075.1 Psychromonas sp.
CAGGCGATCACCTCGAGGTTTGACTGCGACAGAAAGCACATGTTTTTTAAGCGCTAATTTCTCTTCAGTATTTAAAAGAGAGGGGCGCCCAGTCGCTAACTTTAATGTTAAGCCATCAAAACCATGGGACAAATAGATTGAGATCCACTCATTGACGAGACGACGGCTAATCAGTTGTTTTTTGTCGCGTTAGAGCGAGCTTTTCCATCGCTAAATGTTGTACTTTATTACAGTTATTAGATTCAATATCAAGCAAGATTTGTATTTCACTTAAGTTAAAGCCAACTTCCTGGGCACGTTTAACAAATTGAATACGGCCGAGCGCTTGGTCATCGTATTGCTAATAACCCGCTAATGGCTGTATCAATAAACCTTGGCGTCCATAGAAGCGAATGGTGTCAATATTTACATTCGCTAGCTGCGCTAACCTCCCAATGGTAAAGGACATACTTCCTCACTAAATTGAATGAATATATGATTGCTAGGCTATGTTGTACCAAATCCATGGATTTTCTATTCATTGGTGCAGGTAAGAAACATTGATTTTGCTCTCTGTTGCGGTGTTTTTCAATAGAGGGGGTGGAGAGCGCGAGCGTGGGGATTTTTATGGCAGAGCAAATTAATCTTAAATGCGGCACACATTTTTGATCTGCGTGCCGCATGTGGATTAGTCTTAGGGCCGATCAATGCCTAAGATAGGGATGATTTATTCAACCTTGATAGGCCGGGCAACTTCTATTGCTGGAGCCGGTTTTTCTCGCGTAAACCACCAGCAAAGTAAGGAGGCAATAGTCACCATCACCACGCCTTGCCAAAATGTTGCAGTCAGTTCAATATCCAAAATCAATGCCGAGAAAAAAGTGGATAATAAAGGCGTGAAATATGACAGGGTTGCCAGCAGCATCATATTGCCACCAATGATACCTATATTCCATAATGCATAGCCGCTGCCCATCGCAACGCCCGTTATTAATAAGTCAACCGCGGCGCCCGCTCTAACAGCGATGGCAGGTTCATTGCTCATAAAATAAGTTATCCACAAAGCTACCGCGGTAGCGATAAAGAACCAGGTAATGGCATTCTCGCCATTCGCCAGTCGCTTGGTGATATTACAATAAAACGCCCAAATAAAAGCACCACTTAAGGCCATTGAATAACTTAAAGGATTGGTCGCTATATTGCCTACTAATTGACTGATAGAAATTCCGCCATCACCACTCACCGTCCAAGCCACCCCGAAAAACGACAGAGCTATCGCTGGATAAAGTCTTTTATCAACCGGCTTCTTACTGGTAAACACCGCAAGCAAGACCACTAAAGATGGCCACAAATAATTAATGACGCCCATTTCGACCGCTTGAATGCGGTTATTAGCCATTCCTAACGCCAGGGATAAGCAAATTTCATAACTGACAAACAGCGCTCCCCCGATCAGCAGATATTTTAACGAGAAGACTTTAAAGCGGGGCGCACCAATGGCCACTAAAAGAAACAAAGCACTCACAGAATAAATCATTGCAGCACCGCCAATAGGACCTAATTGTTCTGCCACATTGCGCACCAGCCCGACGGTTGTACTCCATATTAAGATGGCTAAGCAGCCTGCAATTGTGTATTTCTGTGTATTAATCAAGATAATTCCTTTTATTTCCGTGTATTACAGTTGCTCGATAATGCAGACTAACAAATACGGCTTGTGATCTGAAGCAAAAGTGAATGTATTATGAATCATAATGAGAGGTGAGAAAATACGCCTTATTTTGCCGCAAGAAAAGGGTGAAGAGTTGTTTTGATTACATGTCTTTTTACCAGTCCAGTCTATTTTAGCTTTTAATAGAGCCAACGATCTAGACAGTTGTAGGGCAAAAATAAAATAGGCTTATAAGCAGGAATTGTAATAAGAAAGTTTATGAGATCAAACTATAGAAAAGGCATTAACTTTATGATTTTCCGGATAGGGTGCATTTTATGCTCCCCTCATAATGCTTGTGCACCGAGCACATGGGCTAAAGTCATCGTGCCAACAATAAAACGTACGGAAATTTTCGTAGCCGCATTGATTTGATTTTTAGAAAAAAAAATTGGATGTCTAGCCTTTCTTTACCTATCTACATAGTCAGGATTTTTTGGCTCTGAAAATAAAGGATAGAAGGCTGATCGCGCTTCTGTGTCGCTTGTTCGGCAATATTGGAAAGGAATAGAGACAGTAGGGAAATGTCAAAAATCAGTAATGAATGAAGCATGGGTAAATAAAGTTGATAAGTCGTTTATTCGGTCGACTGTCATTTTTTGCTAAAAAAACTCAATAGACATCGCCGTTCGAAGGTGTATTTTTATTTTTTGTTAAAACCATAACATAAGCGCAGTTGCATGAAAAAAAATGACTAACACAGTGAGTCTCAATCTCATGGAATAATAAGATGTTGTATAGGCATCTTCTTGGTTGTTGCACAGAAAATATTCAACGAAAAACAAACTGAAATAGCCAATAGGTAAAAAAATCGAGGCGTAAAATATTGGGATAAACAGACAGAAAAAGGCATATAAACACAGAAAATTACTGATAATCTGAGTCGCTATATGTGGAGTAAGTGTGTCTTTTCGCCATAAAGTTCCCGCCAGAAAACTCAGTATAATCACACTGTAAAAAATAAAAGCCTGTTGGGGATTAAAGGGTAAATTATGCGCAGCACCGTCAGTATAAATTTCGAATAACCACAGGCAAGCCACAAAGGGGATGATTCCTAGATAGCCCAGCCATTGCCATGTTTTCATCTTAGCTTTTACTCCTAGTGTCATCCGTAAAATTTACTGATCCATTTAATGAAATCTCAGTTGAGGACTTATCGGGTTTTGCATAACTTAAACGGGCCAGCCGTATACTTTTATGGTAACTGTCTAACCCGGACACAGTGACTGTTTCTAAGGCTTCTATATCGATATAGCCATCGTCTTTCAGCACACTATCATCGCAAATGACATGGACTATTTCCCCAATAATAAACTGAGTGTTATTACTTGATATTGGCATGATTTCTTTCAATTTAACCGCATACTTCAAGCGGCTTTGTTTAACAAAGGGGGCCTTAATATTACTAATATAAGTCTCTGATAAAGCTAAGTGAGTAAATTCACTCTCCTCTTTTGGGTAGCCAGCAGAGCTTTGATGAGCTGCCTGATAAAATTGAGCTGATACTTGATTTATAGTGTAATGACCGGTGCTGATAATGTTATCAAGGGTATGTCTTGATCCGTTATCAGGCCGCATAACAAAAGCGACCAATGCAGGCGAAGCCCCTAAGTGTACAACCGAGCTAAATATCGCAAGATTAGTTTGTCCATCGGAATCCTGTGTGCCAATAAGATTGACGCTTTTAAATCCAGACAAGCTGTTTATAAATTTCGCTCGGTAACGGTTATCCATTTGACATAAATCGTCACTATCATAGTGTGTGTAATTGATGGTGTACTCCCTAAATATTGAAAATTTTCATGTTGGCAATACGAAAGTGTCAGCTTAAAGGATCTCAATCAATAAAATTTAAGGTTATTTGTTTGTTAAATTTTTGCCTTTCTGTATTTCTTATCGTCATACTTGAGATATTTTAATCGAGAATCTTAGTGAATTGGTAACCTAGGCGATGCCGTCTCTGTTCTTCGTAAACTTTCGCTGGTGGGTGTTTATTGTAACTTTCATTGTTGGAGTTTATTATATAGCCATCCATAATTGTTGGCTAATATTTGTGCACTAGTCTAGTCTTTAGTTACCTTTACTTACCGGTAATAAATGATGG
>JBLHWW010000224.1:0-3767 GCA_047629075.1 Psychromonas sp.
CGTCATTATCTTGAGCCATTTTTTATCCCACATAAGTCACTTAATAATTAATATGAATAAGATAACCAAGTGTTAGCGGTGATGCGAGGCGTTGATGTTTTAGGGGCGGGATATAAAAGCGGGTTAAGTACAAAGCGGCAAAATACCGCTTTAATGGGACAATTAGACAGGCCAACCTATCATATAATCATTAACAGCGGCGCAGCTTGTTAACGCGGCTATCTCGGTTTTCATTTCCCGTTGACGGGCGTGAATAGCAAAACCAAGTTCAACAATCGCCGTATGCACGGCTTGCAGTTGCTCGCGGGTAATGGGCTGATCAACATTATCTGCATCAGTCCAAAATGGCGGAATAAACGCCGATTGCAGCGTTGATAATATTCTATCGCGTGATGTTGGATCGGCATTCCAGTTAATACTAGCAGCAATCACTGTTTTTTCAGCGCTGGCCTCTTGTGCATTTCGCCAACTGTTTACGTCACTGTGCTTTGCCTGTTGCAGTAAATATAACTGCTGCACCCATTGATTATTCTCATAAATGGAAAATGGCAGCGGCTTCGCTAATGTCCAACTGGCTTCAATTTCGCCCAATTCAGAGCGTGTTTTTGTTTGCATGACATCGGCGGTGCTGTAAATAATTTTGCCACGATGATCGCTAATATATTCACTGCCGCTTGAATCTCATGGTGTAAAGGGGTCAGCCTTAAACTGTCTTGGGTTGATCTGCTCGCAATTGATTTCAATGTGCTTAATAGATTATTAAAATCATCCTGGAGCGTACTTATCTCATCGGGTGAAGCCGCTGCCATATCGCGCATAAACTGCTGCTTGGAGGCGGCCATAAGATCATTGCTTAATTCACTGAGGGGCTTTTCATCAATGCGCACCCGCGTTAAGGCAACCGCTTTACCCTGCTTTAAAAATTTAAGCGCTAAGGTAACCAGCCCTTTCTTGGTACTGAATGACTGCGAGACACTCTGATAAACCAGTGACATCTCACCCAAGTATGGCTGCTCAAGCGCGCCAATAGGATCGCTTTCAAGTTTAGCGACGAAGGCATTGGCATCAGCCAGGGAGTTAACCCCAACGAAAACCGCTTCGAGGTTAATCCCCTTCGCCTTAGCGCCCATCACATTGATATAAGGGTCATCCACATAGAGCAATTCAACGACCTGTAAACGCTTGCCATTGTCCAAGGTTGTCTGCTGGATATTAAACGCGACACCGTTCCATTTTGCCGTCTTAACCTTACGTTCCCACATGCCTATCGCCATCACTCACATTAACCGCCAGACGCCACTAAAACCCAAAGAATTCGCTTACCTCCCCCTCCGCACTAAAATTGTGCACGAAAAATAGCGATTCCAAAATCATGCAAAAAAGTGTGCTGGCAACCACGCCTCAAACCGCACACAGCCGGCTCAAGGTCTAATAAATCCAGTTGATTAGGATCCCTCACCAGATCGGGTTGCTTCGTATTGTCGGGTTTAGATGATCCTTGCTTTGGGGATTTCAGGCATAAAAAAACCCACGTTTTGTGGGCTTTTTTATTGGTTGAGATGTACTTAACTAAACACTATTTCAGAAAATCTTCTCAAGAATTCAGTCGTATCAATGATGTAATTTGGGTATGCTTTTTCAATGGACTTGATATTAGCCCCTGCAATAAGTAACACGTTTACAGCTTCATCCTCTTCCAATTCAGAATACTTATCTAGCGCTGCTGTTTCCTCTGCTTTGCTATAAAAATAAGCCATTCCTTGACCTGTTGTAACATTAACACTAAGCAAAGTATAAGCGCTTGTCTTTGTCGTTTTTTTAATGTTATCAACCTTTAGCGCCAACCTAAAGTTATTTAACTTATCATACATTGAAAGCTTACTGTTCAAATCTACCAGTTCATTTTTATACTCTCTGATCTCTTCTTTACTCATGCAACCCATACCTTCTTCAACGGCGAAGAATTTACTCATGATAGCTAGAAGGCGTTTCCAATCTTCGCTTGCTCCATCAGGTCGAGTTTTTAATGTTTCATTGTCAATAACATCAATCACTTCAACCGTTGCGGCCCATAAGTGCTGCAATCTAGTTCTTACCTGAACTTCAATGTTATAACCTTTGTAGTCATGTCTTTTGATTTTATCATAACTTTTATAAACACGATGAATTCCACGATATCCGCTCACTTTAGGCCGTTCAATATAATCATATATTTTACAGCTATGCTGAGTTCGACTCGCTTCTAAACTTGCATTTAAGGCATACAAATCTTTTATATTCTCGACAATGACACGGCACCCGCCAATATCATGCATTCGCAATAAACTTAATCCGTTATCTGTTTCACCATCGAGTGTTTTGCGTTGCAGTTTATCAATAATGGTTGGTAATCGTTTTAAACGCCGAACAACAATCGTACTGTCGAGCAAGTCTAACTTTTTGACATGCTTCCAGACTAAATTTTTAATAATTTGTAACGGATATAAATGAGCAGCACGAAAGCTTTGAATAATTTTCACATCGTTATCATAATCACTTAACCCTTTATGTAAGCCTTTGCGAAAATTTCGCCCAGCTTTATCGACCTGAGTTCGTGAAAATGCTAGTAAATGCTTTGTTTTTTCGTAATGTTCGTTAACCATTTTTCTTCCAGTTAATTAATATAGTCAAGGCTACATATGAGACTCAGTATGATCACTCTGCATATCATGTCAATATTCTTTTTCTAATTCATAAAGCACCACACAACTAAGAGGAAATTGTATGGTGACAATTAACTCAATCACAAACCAGAGGCTTTTATGAGTCCATCTTTATTGACCAGTACGTAACCAAGCATGGGGTCGTGTTTTATTTAATTAAACTCACCAGAGTATTTTCAAATGTGGGCGTTTCCATTTGGACACCAATAAAATTTCTATTCAATTTTAAGCACTGCTTGCCAGCCGAACCCAATCCCATAAAAGCATCCATTACAAGCTGCCCTTCTGTACTGCTGGTTAAAATAACATGTTCGAGTAAATCAGCCGATTTTTGACAGGGATATTTGCCCGGGTAATATTGAACGGGCGGATATACCCAAACATCCGTATAAGGAACTTCACTTGTTACCCCAAAAGGCCGCCTTAAATCATCATATTGTTTTTTTAAGTGCTGGTGCGCTAAGATCAAATGTTCATATTGATGCTGCAGTTCGACACGCTCGTTGACTAAATTTCCGTGAGTACGAGATAACAAATTTAACAACATAATTTAACAAGACACCCATGTTAATTAACCTGAGATCGGTTTAATTTCTATCAATAATAGGCTTAAATTAATTTGAGTTCATCATCTGCCAATTTGATTTTTGGTTTCTTCTTTTTTAAACAATATGCGACTAAACCTGACATCAAGTTAATCATAAAACCAGTTGAACTTCTATGTCGACTATGCTCGATCTGAGATATGTTTTTAAGCTGATCATTAATCGTCTCAATGATATATCTCTTTGATAACATTGCTCTATCGAATGCAGATATAACTTTGGCTTTCATGTTTTTCCGTACTGTTGTGACTAAATCAACATCTGTTTTGGATAGCTTTTGGCTAATTTTTTACCAATATAGCCTTTATCAGCATAAAGTTTACCTGTGAGGTTTTTACACAGATTTGGTACTGGCGTTCTGTCATTAGTGTTACCTGGTGTGATACTTACCGATAATATTTCACCAACATGATTAATCAATAAATAAAGTTTGAAGCCATAAAACCAACCCATTGTGCCT
>JBLHWW010000225.1:0-3693 GCA_047629075.1 Psychromonas sp.
GATGAACCCGCAGGGCAGCATTTGTGCATGCGATCGACTACGTTATCGCCTGCTTATGTAGAATAACTACAGGGCCTACGCTCGGTATTGTATGAAATGCGCACAAGTTGCTGCAAAAGCGCACAGGAAAGGTCAACAGACCCTAGTTACTCTACATCAACTTTCTGGCATTTTTTGAGCTGTTTACTCAATAAAAGTGCTCTTAAGTATCAGGAAATTTTCGGGTGAGCACCTAGCTTAAAAAGCATAAATTTTTAGAGATATTTTATCCTTTGTGAGCAAACCTTAAAAAACATATTTTTACCCATGTTTTTTTTTGATTTTACTCAAATTAAATGATCTACGCTGTTTCATTGCCTGAAATATGATTTATCTTGTAATAAAAGTTGAATTGTAAAAAATCCAACACTGTTATCCATACTTACCTATTAAGGAGTAGTATTTATGCCTCAGTACTCATTGTTAAGCGAGTTAGAACGTAAAGTTATCTTGTTTAATTATGAAAAAAGAGGCCAGAAGAACAGCTTGTTGTCTTTCGCCAGATTAAGTGATGATGATCGTTCTTTTATTTCCACTGAAGGTGATTATATTCTGTGGGAGCTGGGTAAAAGAAAATTATTGGTTGAGGAAGTGATTTCGCATTCATGGATTATTATGTCAAAGCAAAATTCGCCATTAATTTTAAAATTCAACCACAAGAACCATTTGCAGGCAGGCAGTTTATTTGAAGATAAAACGGTTGATGGTATTTGGAATTTAGAGGGGGGAATTCTAAGCATTTTTTTTAGATATGAACAGCGTAGTTATTATATTGATATCATCGCTAATAATAAGCGCTCCATACATTCTGCTCTGCAAATTACCGATGAGCAAAGTATTGAACTTTTAAAAGTAATTCCACTGTGCAATGCAAAATATGGAACATCATTAATTGATTGACTTTTCACCCTATTTTCTAGGCTGCTTATAAAATTAGCGGAAACAGCTGCAGGAAGCTGTATTTAAGCCTTGTTAAATACAATTCATTTTTAAAAGCACAAATACATAGTATATACTGGACGATTTGAATTTTAGGATGAATGATTAATGCGAATTGCACTGGGAATTGAATATGATGGTGCTGCTTATTATGGTTGGCAGCGCCAAAAAGAGGTGATCTCGGTACAACAGGAGCTAGAACAATCATTGTCAAAAATAGCGAATCATACGGTCAGAGTTCATTGTGCAGGGCGAACAGATTCAGGTGTGCACAGCACAGGTCAAGTGGTGCACTTTGAAACCGAGGCTATTCGTAAAGATGTCGCTTGGACACTGGGTGTTAATGCTCATCTACCCAAGGATATTGCAGTACGCTGGGTTAAACAGGTAGATTCATCATTCCACGCTCGTTTTAGTGCAACTGCACGCCATTATCGTTATATCATTTATAATGGGGCATTTCGTCCGGGCATTTTAGGAACGGGATTGAGTCATTACCATATGGATTTAGATGTGCAAAAAATGCATTTGGCTGGACAGATGATCCTTGGTGAGCAAGATTTTACCTCTTTTCGTGCGTTACATTGTCAGGCAAGCAGCCCGGTTAGATGCATTGAATATTTAAACATTAGCCAGCGCAGCCAATTCATTATTATTGATATTAAAGCCAATGCTTTTTTACACCATATGGTCAGAAATATTGCCGGTAGCCTAATTGAGATAGGATGCGGTAAGCAACCGGTCGACTGGCTAAAGATGTTACTATCTTATAAAGACAGATCTAAAGCCGCGGCGACAGCAAAACCTGGCGGCTTATATTTAGTTGAAGTTGACTATCCCCCACAGTATGATCTACCTCGCCCACCCTGTGGCCCCTTATTTTTAGATCTATAATTAAGAGCAAAATATGCATAATTTTATTCCTCAAAATCGTCCTCAAACACTGCCGCAATGGTTGGCATATGTTGAAAAATTACACCCAAGCGCAATAGATTTGGGATTGTCACGTATTGCCAAGGTCGCAAAAGATTTGCAGGTGATCAATTTTGATGCGCAGGTGATCACGGTTGCGGGAACAAATGGTAAGGGCACAACCTGTGCTTTTCTAGAAGAAATTTTGCTGCAAGCGGGTTTTAAAGTGGGAGTTTACAGTTCACCACATATTCAAAGATACACCGAGCGCTTACGAATCAATAAACAGGAATTACCCGAGCAAGCGCATTGTGACGCTTTTTTGGCAGTAGAAACAACCCGGGAAGAGACATCATTAAGTTATTTTGAGTATGCCACATTGGGTTGTTTGACTCTATTAAAACAAGCCCGTTGCGATTATATCCTACTGGAAGTTGGGTTGGGGGGGCGTTTAGATGCTACCAACGTGGTTGAATCTGATATCAGTGTGGTAACCACAATAGATATAGATCATATTGATTGGTTAGGCAGCGACCGTGAAAAAATTGCTTTTGAAAAAGCAGGTGTTTTTCGTGCGCACAAACCGGTTATTTGTGGTGAATTTGATCCGCCATTATCTTTACAAGCTCATGCACAAAATCTTAATTGCCAAATCAAATACGCAGGTAAAGATTTTTCCTATAAAATAACCGGAAATAAATGGAATTGGTCAGGAGAGAATACTCTCGAGGATATTCGTTTACCGTTATTACCTGTTCAAAATGCGTCAACTGCACTGGCTGTTATTGAAGCGCTGCAAGTCAAAGTAAATCCTGCGGTGCTTAAAGATGCCATTGAAAATGCCAGTTTAGCCGGGCGCCTGCAAAAAATCAGCACAACTTCTGCTTGTGATCTGTATTTAGATGTTGCTCATAACCCGCAATCTGCAAGCTATCTTGCAAGTCAGTTACGACTGATAAAAACGAGCAAACCGAGCAAATGTAAAGTACATGCTATTATTGGCATGTTGGCTGATAAAGACACTACCGGTACTTTTGAGCAAATAAACGCAGAAATCGATTTTTGTAATCTTGTTTCTTTAGATTGTTATCGAGGCCTCAGTGCTGACGCTCTTTTAGAAAACTATCAAAAATCAAAAAATGCGCTAACGACCCCTATTTGTTTCGAAAATGTTAATAGAGCTTATCAAACAGTACGTAATAAAGTCGATTCATCTGATATAATTATCGTCTTTGGTTCCTTTCATACTGTTTCTGATTTTTTAAATTTTTCACAAGGATAACCTGTGGCTTCTCAGTTTAAAAATCGTTTAGTAGGGGTCACTATTTTAGTTGCCTCTGTTGTTATTTTTCTGCCAACTATTATTGATGGTGAAAAAACCTCTTATCAAGATGAGTTTATAGCAACACCGATCCAACCGGAGATTAAACAACACACTTTCGCAGGCAGTGACACGCTGATTGTTGAAACAGAATCAAATTTAACAAGCAACAGAAATCAAGCCGCGATTGATGCAATCGAAGGGAAAGATAAAAAACAGGAAACGCCGCTCGCTAAAAATGCTGATTGGGAAATTGAAGACCTTGCAAAATCGGTTACTCTTTCTGACAAACCCTTAAAAATGGTGGGGGAAAAACAGTTTCCTGAATCTGCATGGACAATTCAATTAGGTGCCTTTGAAAGTGCAGAAAACATAAATACGTTATTAAAGCAGTTACAAGTAGCTGGTTTTCAAGCCCATACTGTCCCTCGAAAGGTCAAGGATGGGGTATTAACCCGAGTATTTGTCGGACCTGACGTTTC
>JBLHWW010000226.1:0-3610 GCA_047629075.1 Psychromonas sp.
AACAGCGAGCGCATCTATTTTATCAGCAACAGCGCTGACATAGGCCAGGTTTTGCTCCATCAGCTCAAGCTGTGACTTATCTCGGCGCAATTCAAGTGCCTGCTTAGTAACACCTGAGGCGGTGTCAGCTCTCAGACCAAGATTTTTAATCTCCAACTGCTTTTTTTGAATGGTATCAAAGGACTGATCAAGGGCCGCCAAAAGAGATTTGTCCACTGCGGGTTCTGTATCTGCATAGGTGTTTATCGTAACTAACGTACTGGTCAGCAGCGCAGTCACAATGAAAGCTCTGACAAAATTTATTGTGTTCAGCATAATGTCTAACCTATTATTATTAACCGTGTTACATTATTATCCAACCCAATCTTTTAGTCGGAGATTATGTTGTATCATCGCCCGTCGATGCCAGCGACCTTGTCATTATTGACACTCGCCATCAACCCACGAGGCGACATTCGAATCACTGCAGGCGCTGCAGCCGTTTGAATAGGTTTTTACTGAGGCGTCACTGAGCGTGCCGCAAGCGGGACGATAATCCATAGTGCAAAGCGCCGGGCGAGAGTCCCCACAGATATAAACAGCACTTGTCTGTTCAATTTCAGCCGGCGGCACTGACTCACAGGCGACCAGAAAGATGGCCGCCAGAATAAACATGTATTTAAATAGCTTCATAGAAATTATCCGTGACTACAGTATTTTTTTGTAATTTTTGCCGTCATTGATGGTTAATTTTGGGCACATATTTTTTCACCCAATATTTTCACCCAATAAGAGCTTGCACTTTTATTTCTAATACTAATGAATTTAATAGTAGAAGGAAAGTTCGGATAGAAGTAGAGGCTACAACAGAGCCGCAGGCGCGATTACGCAAGATAAGTTGAACCTTTATTTACTAGTTTTTTTATGGTGGTATTTTTAAACCTGAGCCCATGATCAATCACTTTAATAGCAAGTTTCAATACCAGTATTTCTTGCGTAAAGGCAGCGGGTCGTATTCAAATTTCTCCGCAGCAGTACCTTCAAAATCGCTAAGGGGCTGTCATTTTTTTAAGCTCTCACAATTGATGTTAAAGAGTTATTCAGGTCGGTCAAAGCTTATTGGTAGAAGATGAGTCTGATCGTGGCATTTGTTCGTAAAGAAACGAGAAAACGAGAAAACGAGAAAATGATAAAGTATCTTAAAAATCTAACAGTAAAGCCTTAATTTACAATCTATGCGTAAAACGCGTTGACCACAACTTTTAGCCTACGTTGTAGAAAAACTCAATCCATTAATAGGGAATATTAACTATGAACACAAAAGTAATAAAAAAAACCTTAACAGCACTTTTTTCCACCCTTTTGCTCGTTGTGTTTTTCACACAAAATGCAATGTCAGCGCAATCTTCAGAAAAACCACCTTCTAAAGAAGAGTGGTCAGTGGTAGAGATAGAGGCAACAATCTCAGCGATTAACTCCGAGACGCGTGAATTTACACTTAAGGACGAAACCGGCAATCTTGTGACAATCGTTGCGGGCGACCAAGTTAAGCGCTTCGATGAGTTTGCAGTAGGTGATATTGTCGCTGCGGAATATTTAACATTTTTACGCGCCGAATTTCGCGAGCCAACGGCGGAAGAAAATGAAACACCTTTTGTTGTATTGGCAGAAGCAGGCAAAGCTCCAAAAGATGTTAATCCTGGCGCCGCTATTGGCGCTGTAGTTAAAGCTGTTGTTGAAGTCGTTGCTATAGATAAGCCAGAGAGATTGGTTACCATTCAAGGGCCACGCGGTAACTATATGGTTTTACCGGTAAAGGACGATGCCGTGCTTAATAATTTGAAAATTGGTGAAAAAGTTATTATGACCTATGCCGAAGCCTTCGCCATTGAGCTCGTAAAAGCAAAATAGACCACCAAAAAATTATTGAGTGAAAAAAGGCTGCGCAAGTATTTAATGTGCGGCCTTTTTATTTTTAAGCACCTGATATAGCAATGTAATACTAATACTAATACTAATACTAATACTAAAAGAGTCTCGATAGCCTCCTCGCTGTGTTCAATGTAAAACATCTTCTTCGCGATAGTTTTGTACAAAAATAAATTTATTTACACCTGATCAAAGAGCGAACTGCTAATATTGCAAATTATGTGAACCTAAGTTTTATAGGGCATCTCGTTTCATGTTAAATGACCCGTGCCGGATGATATTCAAAGTAGGACATTTATAAAATGACAAGATTGCTATTCATTTTTATTGTGATTACTTCGGTCACGCTAACAAGCCATGCCCAACGAATTGAGCCGCGTGCATATATTAATGCACCTGTGGATAAATTTTCTGGAAGTAGGGTATGTAAAATCTCAAGGCGTTTTATCATTTGATCCTGCAGTACCTATTACCGATGCTGACATTGATATGGGTATCTTCGCTTATGTTCGTACACTTAGTATCGCGGGTAAATCCGCTAAGGCGGGGGTTTTATTGCCTTATGCATCTGTGTCAGTAAATGGCTTGGTTAATGATATCTTTCGAAACCGAGATCAAGTTGGCTTCGCTGACCCAGCTTTCTATTTTTCACTTAATATAAAGGTGCGCCTGCACTTTCGCTCAAAGAATTTAAATATTACCGGCAAGACATGATCATCGGTTTTACCGTCAGGCTAACTGCACCGCTGGGTGCTTATGAATCAGAAAAGCTAATGGATATCGGGACCAACCGCTGGTCCTTTGAGCCTGAGCCGGGAATTTCTAAGGCAATAGGGCGCTGGACTTTTGAGGGGGCTTCCGCAGTTGCTCTTTACACCGACAACGATGAGTTTGATATCAATAAGAGTCGCGAACAAGATCCTCTCTATTCGGGACAGTTACACGCTTCCTAGACCTTTGCTAATAATGTCTGGGCATCCGCGGGCGCTACCTATTACACCGGTGGCAGTACAACAATCGATGGCGCCGAAAATAAGGATCTGCAAGAGAATTGGCGAGTAGGCTTTATTCTTGCGCTACCCGTAGATCGAAGAAACAGCATAAAGTTATTTGCTCAAAACGGGGTGAGTACAGGTACTGATTATGATTCGCTGGGCATTACTTGGCAATATCGTTGGGGTGGCGGGATATAGGAATCCAGACTCGCACCGATGTTTGAATTGAGTAACGTTTTATCTTAATCTACGTGTAAAATAAATCAACCCAGCCATTTATGGATGGGTTCTAACTAATTCAATTGGAAGAGACAGTGAAATTTAAATATCTATTAGTGACGAGTATAGTCTTTGTTGGTGCTTGTGCTCAACAACCCAACATTATTGTCGACAAACAAGGCGTGGATGAAAAGCAATATCAACAAGACCTGCTTGCCTGCGAGCAATACGCAAGTCAGGTAGATTCAAAGGCAGCCAAGGGCGCTGTTGGTGGCGCTGTTGTGGGCGGAGCTGTTGGCTCAGTACTATCTGATAGAAGTACTGGTGAAGGTGCTGGTGTTGGTGCAATTACTGGCCTTGTTAGAGGTGCTTCAAAAACTCGCCAAGAGAAAAATCAAGTCGTTAAAAATTGTCTGCGTAATCGAAATTATAAAGTTTTAAATTAATTTATTGTGTGCGCCTCCCCCGATCAAGTTTGAATTCAGGGA
>JBLHWW010000227.1:0-3584 GCA_047629075.1 Psychromonas sp.
CGGTAGGGGCCAATAGTTCGTGGTGGCCATCACACCAACTTTGCCGAAAATGACCATTTACGGCAAAGTTTAGGCTGTAATTTCCTTAGCGTACGAAACCGTACCAGTGGACTTCAAACCCCTATTACAAAACCCTTAAAAACCGCCTTCGGCTCAGGGAATACAAGGTCTGGCGTGTAATACAAACCGGCTGCCCGCGCCGATGGGTTTTCGTGGTACTACCGTTTTATGATTTTTTCTCCCAAAGATAAAGGCGTTCTAGGTCTCTGCCTTTTGGACTTGGTAGACGACTACCTTTCAGTTGTCTATGGGTAGTTCAATTTGGTCATGCTGTGCAATTGATATATCAAGAGCATGAACGCGACGGCCCTTTTTTCTTATTTCATATGTTATATGTAATTTATTGATTTTGTATATTTCTTTGATGGCCGGGTCAATAGCTCGCTTTCGCATGTGATCCCAACGATAAGTGTCTGGCACATCTAAGGTTTGCCTGAGTTGGGCTAATGTAATGGTTATCGGTTTGCCTTTGTTTTCACTAAGGCTTAGCCAGCTCTTGGCTAACTCATATAGACGCCAGCTATATGAAGACCGCAATGCCGCTGCATTTTTTAAGCGGTATTGGGTGTACTCACGTTTTAAAGCGTTTAAATGTGGGTATACCTCAGAAGTAAAGGAAAGCTCTATAAACCCTTCTTGTTCGGCGTAGGTGGCTGACGATAACCAGTTAAATCTGGTATATCGTTTCTTACCGTTCTCATTATGATAAAACCTAATTTGTCTGCTTAATAAATGGTTTGCTGCTTTTTTGAGGTGGATGTAGGCGTTTCCAGAATCTACATCATAAGTATTCATATACTCTATAGCAGTTAATTTTAACTTTTGGAATTCGCTTAGGTGAGCGTGTAATTTATGGCCTAATCTACTATCAATTTTGGCTATTATTATGGCGATCACTCGCTTTTCAACTAAGGTTAATCCATGGCTAGCACGGATCAATTCATTGCTCATATTGACGTTATATTCTAGTAAATCAGCATTCTCTACTAGACTATTATTAACATCGTTTTCCACACTATTAACCTGTTGCTTTTAGTTATTTGAGAATAAATATAGGGGATATAAAACTTAAAAGCAACAAAAAATAAAGTGTTGCTTTAGCTGTGGATGAGACTGTTAATTTGTTGCTTTTAACTATTAATTTGTTGCTTTTAACTATTAATTTGTTGCTTTTAACCGTTAATTTGTTGCTTTTAAAAAAAATGAAATGGTCTACAGCCCTTTAAAATAAAGGCTTACAAGGATTTTAATTTTTACTCTAAAAACAAGATCTAAAAACAAGATCTAAAAACAAGATCTAAAAGAAAGAAATATACCCCAAAATATTTAAACAAAATCCCCAGAGCAAAGACCCTTCTTAGGGGCTTCGCCCCTGCCAGCCCTGCCCTTCGGACAGAACCCGCATACCCCTAAAAATGCCTACCCCATTTCCTGCTCCGCAGGGGGGTAGATCAAAACCTCGGGGCGTTGCCCCAAACCCCACAAGGGACTTGTCCCTTGACCCAACCCTAACGAAATAACACCACCTGAGTTATCAACATCGATATAACTCCGCTCCTGGACTTATCGTATTCATTGTTAATAGGAACGGTAAAGAATGGACCTTTTCGTAACACATTTGTGGCCCGACCATCAATTTAAGCGCCCGCATTGGCTCCGGTTTCGCTTCGCTTATATGCCGCAAGCGGCATGACACCGAGTCTTTATCACCAACCGAGTTATCAAAAAGTTCATGATCCTTTTTCAAGGTTTATCGTCTTCACTTTCATAAATGATCACAATGGTCATTAATAATCTGATCAGATCATTTGCAAATAATCCGCTTTTAAACGCGCTGTAAGGCGTTAAACAAGCCGTTCCCGCTGTTATCCCCGGCAAACGTACCAGCTTGAAAAATGAAGGCTTAGAATCAATTTGAGGCGTTGATCAAATGATCGTTAGTCCTGGCATCACCGGCACCAGCAAACAATTGCGATCATTCTTATGGATATGTATTTTAGGTAACTCGGGGTTTTAAGGTGTACCTGTTGGATTTCAACCGAAGAGCAAGGAAAGGCCAAAAAGGGGCCTCATAGCCCACAACGGGTGTTATGTTAAATGCCTCTTCTACGAATAAAAATAAAGAAATTGCGAAGGTAATGTTATTTTTTGAAGGCTTAACATAAAATTTTTTGATTAGGTCTTAAAAGTAAAATCTAGACTTTGAAAATAATCAAAAACTGATTTTTATAATTATCCTTAATTTATCTTTCCCATTCCTATAACCGATATTTTTTTTAAAAGTATCGTTGTGTTTTGTTTCACTTGCCACAACATTAATATAGAGCTTATTTATTACTAAATTAAAGGAAAAAATAAATGACCGAAGCCGTTTTACAACAATGCATGTTCAATCAACAGCGATTACAATTAATGCACTTGGGAGTTCATCATAATGAACTTACTGATGCTTATCTTTACGCTTGGTACAATGGAGTTTACCCCGCAATGGAAGATACAGATGGTTCTGTAATTGCTAAACCTCATGAAGCGTATTCTGATTTTTTCACAATAAAAAAATCAAAAGTACTAGAACTTCTTAACATGTTTGATGACGACTGGAAAAATAAAAGCGTCCCTACATTCTATGAATTAGAAGATAGATTGAAAGTTAATTATGAGCATAGTCAATGGGATCGCTCTCAATTATTAAAGGTTTGTCGCTACTTCTATTTACAGAATGTATGTTGGGGTGATGAATTTTGGAATACCCTGATAACTCCTATGCAACACCCTACTGAAGCTGGAAGCATCACCAGAGCTTTATCCCGCGACAGTGATATATATTTTATATAAAAAACCGGTAAATTTATAGCTTGAGTAATAGCACTTACTTGCTTAAGTTCATTATTTGTCTTTTGGTAAAAGACACTCAATTAAAGCATTACCATAGACAAACGCATTGCATGTGTAGTTACATTTGCAACAAAACATTCATCAACTTAAAAATAGGCAAAACATTGTATAAAAGTAAATTAGAAACTATTGCAATAGCAAAAGCGGGTGCAAGTCTCGTATTAGACGGTTCCAAATACTCAAAATTGGAGTTGATTGCAATTGCGAAAAATATTCAAATTGGATGCACATTGGAAATCGAAAACAGTAATGATAAAAGTAAACTAGAGTTGATTGCTATAGCTGGTTCAATAGACAATGAAAAAATAACATTTAGTTAATATATTATGTTCCTATATAGGGCTAATTGTCAAGTGAATTGCTTCAAACACTGATAAGTAAAAATTAACCCACCACTTGATAACCAAAATTCATTTACAGGGCACTATAGTACCCTATAAAGGAAGTCATTCTTTACGAACTTTTTTTGTTGAATTCCCCTGATCCAGAGTTCAAAATTCCACGCGATGTAACAGCTGCTTAATGTAATAAGCAAGCATACACAGAGGGCCCTCGGTCGCTTCGCTCCCCGAAACCCCCCGTCGAAATCCCACATAATAAATACGTCCCGAACTATTTTTTATGTGGTT
>JBLHWW010000228.1:0-3456 GCA_047629075.1 Psychromonas sp.
TAACTAAATCATAGGCTACCCCAACGGGCAGTTTCCGCATAGGCCTTCATCTCATCAGATATTCTCGTACAAGCCATTTACATTATCTTTGCTTTTTATTGTAGCCTTTCCTTGGGCGAGAACTAGGCCGTTTTTATGATGTTGGTGGTAAAAGCAGCATAGCAGGGTATTACCATCGCGGCGGCGCCGATGTGATTAGAGACCTCGACTATAAAGAAGCAAGTTACACGGTAGATCTTTTACGCAATGAAAAACCATGTCATATGATGCAAGTAGGAAAAGGTTGTCTACACTGTACCCCGAGTCTACAGGTGAAAATGAGGGGTTTTTACTGTGCGAATAACGCCTGACCAATCACAGATACTCCCATAAATATAACAACACAAGTCAATCGAATGATACCGTCGTAGCCATTTTATCAAAAATCAAAAATCGTAAGCAAGGTTTATCAGGCAATCAATTTAATAATGGCATCAAAATAGAACCGGATTTTTCAACACTAGCAACAACTGACTATGCAAACGTATGAGGTCGAGATAAATTTATTGATATAGGGATATATCCTCCTTTTCAGGGCATGAAACCGATATCGAGACCTGCTTATACGGTTCAATTGGCTTCAGGTGATTATTTGATGCTCCACTGTGCAATATATGAAGCTCCTAAAAGCTCCGTGGTGGTCGTTGATGGTATGGACAGTTAAAATGCTGTTGCTGGTGATGTCTGTGCAATCGCTAAAAATCGGGGTATTAAAGGTTTTTTTATTGACAGCGTGATTCGGGATTTAGGTGCAATAAGCGCAATGGTCTCTCCGGTTTTTGCCCAAAGCGTATTTCCTGTTCCAGGCAGAAAGCAACAGTATTGCGAATTAGATGTGCCTATCACTTGTGGCGGGGTAAAAGTTTGTAGCGGAGAGATCATAGTCGCAGATATCGAAGCTACCGCTGTTATTCCAAAATCCCAAGCACTCACTGTTAATATACTAGGCAGCGAAAGAAAAAGTGGAAATATAAAATAGTATGACGCTCGCTGACTCGGAAGCGAGCGACAGATTAAAAGTACAACAAGCAATAGAAGCTGCTAAAAAAACCTAACAAGCAACTTAGTAAAGCATTAATGCTGTAGAATAAGGTGTTTTTCTATCAATTTATAAAAATGAAAAAATTCTACAGCCAGATTATGCTCTTGTTTTTTGTGCTTCTATTTCTAAAATCTGTTTGTCTATTTTCTCGGCTTCTGCACTTAGCTCAGAATAGGTTTTTATGTCACCGTTTCTTTGCGCTTGCATTGCCTGTTCCAGTTTTATAGAGAGCTGCTTATTTAATTTTTTTTTGGGATCGGATTTAAATATTGAAAACATGAATTACGCCTTTTAGTTTTTCTCTTTCCATAGGTACGTTTCAATTGTCATATTGGTTTATAGTTTTTAGAAATAAAAACAGAATAAGTTATTTAAAATAAGTAGAAACAGCAGGCTATCCTGCTCAAGGCGTATTTTACCTCTCAATTTTTGTTTTTTTATGCTGCGGATTTTTCTTGCTGACTTTGCATCTTGAAGTATCATGGCTATATATTAAATAAACTGAGTTGGTATTATGTTTATGATCCATTCTATGCACCGTAAACAGTGGTAATCGGTGCGCGCAGCCCACCCTACAAGCGATGCGCTTGTTATACCAAAAGCATTAACTTTATTAATACCTTTGGTGTAAATAATTTGAGCATAAAAAAAGCCAGCGATTAACGCTGGCTTTTTTTATTATAAATGAATATTCAAGCTTAGAAATCTGCACTGCCCGGCGCACGCGGGAAGGCGATCACATCGCGAATATTTTGCACACCGGTCACATAGGAAACCAAGCGTTCAAAACCTAGACCAAAACCTGCATGCGGCACGGTGCCGTATTTACGCAGATCACGGTACCAGCTGTAATCTTCTTTATTGATGCCCATTTCGTCAAAACGTTTATCCAGCGCGACTAAGTCTTCTTCACGCTGACTGCCACCAATAATTTCACCAATACCCGGTGCTAATACATCCATTGCAGCAACGGTTTTACCGTCTGCGTTTAATTTCATGTAAAAGGCTTTAATGTCTTTTGGGTAGTTTTGTAAAATAACCGGCGCACCAACATGCACTTCAGCAAGGTAACGTTCATGCTCAGATTGTAAATCGACGCCCCATGCAACGGGGAATTCGAATTTTTTACCGCAGTTTTGCAATATTTCAATCGCGTCGGTGTAATCCATACGCACAAATTCTGAACTGACTATTTTTTCTAAACGCGTGATGGCTTCTTTATCGACACGTTGTGCAAAGAAAGCCATGTCATCGGCACGTTCAGTTAATACGGCATTAAAAACATATTTAAGCATATCTTCAGCAAGTTGTGCTGCATCGGCTAAATCTGCAAAGGCAATTTCAGGTTCAACCATCCAAAACTCAGCCAGATGGCGTGTTGTATGGGAATTTTCTGCTCGAAAGGTTGGACCGAAAGTGTATACTTTACTTAAGGCGCAGGCATAGGTTTCTGCATTTAATTGACCCGATACCGTTAAGAACGTTTCTTTACCAAAAAAGTCTTTTTTATAATCAATCGCACCAGTGTCATTCCTCGGTAAATTTTCTAAATCCAGGGTGCTGACGCGGAACATTTCGCCAGCGCCTTCAGCATCACTGCCAGTAATGATTGGAGTACTGATCCAGTTAAAACCTTTTTCATAAAAGAAGTTGTGCATCGCATGTGACAGGCAGTTACGAACCCGTGTAACCGCACCGAACATATTGGTACGTGCGCGCAGGTGTGCATGCTCGCGCATATATTCAATGCTATGACGTTTTGCAGACATTGGGTAGGTGTCAGGATCCTGAACAAAACCTAATACTTCAACCTGGGTTGCCTGGATTTCAAATTGTTGGCCTTTCCCCGGGCTTTCGACTAACTCGCCTGTTACTTGAACAGAGCAACCGGCGGTCAAATTGAGCACTTCAGCGCTGTAATTTTCTAATGCGGCAGGAACAACAGCCTGGATAGGGTCAAAACATGAACCATCATAAATAGCTAAAAAAGAAATACCGGCTTTTGAATCACGACGAGTACGAATCCAGCCTTGAACTGTTACTTCTGTACCGATCGGGAATTTACTGTTGAATATTTCAACAATCGCTGTTTTTGACATTAGAATTAGTGCTCCGTAATCACCATTGGCAGTGATTTAACTTTAAAAATAGTAGGGGCATATATTACCTAGGCTAGGCGTAGATACAAGTCTATCCTTAAATAATGCAGTGGTTTTATGACACTTTATTTGCTGAGCTTTGTCGTTTGCTAATAGATAACGAAGCAACAGTTTATTAATCATGACCTAATTACTCCTCATTTTGCCTGGCATCGGCTTTATTTCTTACTTCACAATGTGGAAGTGGTTTTATCACACTTTATTATTTTTCCTCAA
>JBLHWW010000229.1:0-3411 GCA_047629075.1 Psychromonas sp.
AAGTCGCTTACTTTTTCTTCATTTATAGCGGTTAAAATGAAAATTTTGCTTTGATTATTTTTGTCAGCGCCTGAACAGAGCAGCTAATAAGCGGAATTGTTCTAGGAACTTATGCTGTTACTGCTGTTTCAATCGTATCAGCTGCTGGTAACTCTTCTGATCCGTAACAAGCTGCTGCTGTAAAAATCACATCCGTTGAGCTGTTTAATGCGGTTTCCGCTGAATCTTGAACAACCCCGATAATGAAACCTATTGCGACAACCTGCATTGCGACTTCATTGGGTACACCAAATAATCCACAGGCGAGTGGAATTAATAATAAAGAGCCACCTGCAACACCCGATGCCCCGCAAGCGGAAACAGCTGCTACCACACTTAATAAAATAGCGGTGGCAATATCGAACTCAATACCGAGAGTATGCACTGCCGCTAAGGTCAAGACTGTGATGGTGATGGAGGCTCCTGCCATATTGATGGTTGCACCAAGCGGAATTGAAACAGAGTAAGTATCTTCGTGCAGATCTAATTTCTCACACAACGCCATGTTCACCGGGATATTGGCAGCTGAACTGCGAGTAAAGAAGGCGGTGACACCAGATTCGCGTAAGCATCTGAAAATTAAAGGGTATGGGTTCGTTTTAGTTTTTCCATATACAATAATCGGGTTAATCACCAGAGCAATTAAGATCATACATCCAAGTAATACAGCTAATAAATGGGTGTAGCCGAAAAGCGCGTCAAAGCCTGTTTCTGCAATAGTACCTGCAACTAAGCCAAAAATACCAAGAGGTGCAAAACGTATCACTAAATGGACAATGCGGGTCACTGCATTGGAAATATCATGTAATGCCTGTTTAGTACTTTGATTAGCACGCTGCAGAGCAAAACCTAAACCTGCCGCCCAGGCTAAAATACCAATAAAATTGCCGCTTACTAATGCATTTACCGGGTTATCAACAATTTTAAATAAAAGAGTATTTAATACTTCAAGGATCCCGTTTGGCGGTGTTGCTTGAATATCGGTTGCCACTAGTACCAAAGTGGTAGGGAAAAAATAACTGACCACAACAGCGGTAGACGCAGCGAAGAGCGTGCCGAGTAAATAAAGCTTAATAACAGGTTTGAGGTTGGTACGGGTATTTTTTTGTTGATTCGCAATCGAAGAGGAAACCAACACAAAAACTAAAATGGGTGCGACAGCTTTTAAAGCACTGACGAATAAATTGCCTAAAAAGGAAACTGACAAGGCGCTTGCCGATGAAAAACTTGCGAGTGTTAAACCGGCTGCAATGCCTATTACTATTTGTAATACTAAACTGCCGTTTAAAAATCGTTGTGTAAGAGTGTTGCTTCGGGTCATATCTTAAACCTGTTTTATATTATGTGATTTGTGGCCAATAAATCCAGCTAGTTGCGGGTATATGGAAATTACCTTTACATGGGCAATTGGCACGTATTATAAAGCTGTCAGCCTGAGGGATGTTGAGATTTATCATGGAAATATAACATTTACAGGTGAAAAATGGAATAATCTTAATGGGTCTACAGCACCATCGGTCTAGGTGGTTTACATCTGTCTGTCACCCAATCCGGAGTGATAAATAAAGGAAGTCAGCAGACAAAGCATTATTAAGTGAGTGGTCGCGATGCTAGGCATAAAATTGAAGTATCGTTATTCTACAGTGAGATTTTATAACAACGCAGATTGACACAATTTTCCTTGCCCTACGGGGCGCAAGCTCGAAAGCTCGCACTGCGTTGCAGCAATCTTAAAGGGAATAACCATTACCCCATGTTACGTCTTGCTCTGGTCTCCGATCTTGGGCCAGACAAAGCATTTTGAAGTGACATGGGTATATGCTTAATGTGCTTTGTTGGTAAGCTATTATTGGTATCATCAGGTGATTGGGTTATGATACAACCCAGTTTAAAATCCCGTTAAATGAGTCGTTAAATGTCAGTTTCAAATTTCGTTTTACCTAAAATAGACCCGATCGCAATTAGTATTGGTCCTCTGGATATTCACTGGTATGGTTTGATGTATTTGCTTGGTTTTTCTTTTGCCCTGTGGATGGCAAATCGTCAATGCGATAAATCAAACGGCATCTGGACACGTGAACAAGCCAACGATCTGCTTTTTTACGGTTTTATGGGGGTTATTTTAGGTGGCCGCGTTGGGTATGTTTTGTTTTATCAATTCCCGCTGTTTTTAGATAATCCGCTTTATCTGTTTAAAATATGGGAAGGTGGCATGTCATTCCATGGTGGTGTGCTGGGTGTTGCCACTGCCATTATTTTTTATGCTATCAAGAATAAACGTTCAATTTTATCTGTTGGCGATTTTGTCGTACCGCTTTTACCCGTTGGACTTGGCGCCGGACGTATCGGTAACTTTATTAACTCTGAGTTGTGGGGACGAGTGACTGATTCTCCCTTTGGCGTTATCTTCCAAAACGCAGGTCCATTACCCCGCCACCCATCACAACTGTACGAATTTGCCCTGGAAGGTGTGGTCTTATTTATTATTCTCATCCTCTATATTCGTAAAACCCGACCAGCGGGCTCAGTTGCCGGGTTATTTTTATTAGCCTATGGCGTGTTTCGATTTATTGTTGAGTTTGCACGAGAGCCGGATGCACATCTTGGATTGTTAAGCTTAGGGCTAAGCATGGGGCAGCTATTATCATTGCCTATGATCTTTGTTGGAATGGCATTCATTATTTATGCCTACAGAGCGAAAGCACAAGCAGCAACTCAAGCTGTTAACCCCAAAGCAAAAAAAAATAAGGCCAAAAAAAAACCTGGCTAAAAAACCATAATTCACCCGTTTAGGTAATAGAAAATGAAACAATATTTAGCATTATGTCAGCGCATTGTCGAGAAGGGTGTCTGGATTGAAAATGAGCGAACTGGCAAACGCTGTTTGACGGTGATCAATGCCGACCTTGAGTATGATGTGGGAAATAATCAATTTCCTATGATAACAACGCGCAAAAGTTTTTATAAGTCAGCTATTGCAGAATTGATTGGTTATCTCCGTGGTTATGATAATGCGGCTGATTTTAGAAAATTAGGCACTAAAACCTGGGATGCCAATTCAAATCTAAATAATGCCTGGCTGAATAATCCGTACCGTAAAGGTGAGGACGACATGGGCCGTGTTTATGGGATTCAGGGCCGTTCCTGGGCTAAGCCAGACGGCGGTTTTATTGATCAGCTTAAAAAAGTCGTTGATGATCTCAGTAACGGGATTGATGATCGCGGGGAAATAGTGACATTTTATAATCCCGGTGAATTTGAAATGGGCTGTTTGCGCCCCTGCATGCATACGCACACCTTTTCATTACTTGGCGATACGCTGCACTTGACTAGTTACCAGCGCTCCTGTGATGTGCCGCTTGGCCTGAATTT
>JBLHWW010000230.1:0-3369 GCA_047629075.1 Psychromonas sp.
TACAGTATTGAGCAGTGTTGATACCTTGCGCTTTGGTGAAGGTATTAACACCACCGATATTCGAGCGGTTCAGTCTGGGCTGCATTTACAAATAGTGGTTAGTGGTATTGATGCTGATGCTAGCAGTGAGGTCATCACCTTTAACGATTATTTCCGTAACTATTATTACGAATTTGACCGTGTTGAATTTGCGGATGATACGGTGTGGGGTGCCAGTGATATTAGTCACGCGCTAACACTAGTAGGAAATAGTAGCGATAACATTATCGATGGAAATGCTAATTCGAATCGTATAGAAGGTAACGATGGCAATGATGTATTAACGGGTAACGCTGGTGATGATGTACTCTTGGGTGGCAGCGGAAGCGATACTTATATCTTTGGCGCAGATTCTGGCTCGGATACTATTGTTAACTTTGATGCTGATCCCGCAAGCGTTGATATTGCACTGTTTGAAGAGGTCTCTTTTGAAGATTTATGGTTTAGCCGTAATGGTGATAATTTGCAAATCACTCATGCAGGTACCGATGACCAAGTGATAGTTAATAATTGGTATAACGGTGCTGATTATCAATTAGACAGTATTAATACAAGTTCATCAGTGTTGTTAAATAATCAAGTGGATCAGTTGGTATCTGCAATGGCGACTTATGACGTACCTAGCGGTGCTGGCAATGTTGTACCGCAAGATATTAAAGATCAGCTGCAAACTGTAATAGCCGAAACTTGGCAGGCTGCTTAGTGATTTAATTATCTCTTAGAATATAAAAAAGGGGCTTTCAATAAGCCCCTTTTTTATTGAAAAATTGTAAGCGATGAACGAACCACAGGGTTTTAGTCCACTAGATTTTTGGTACGTTCCAAGGCAAGAGATTTTCAACATCCTCCACGCGCTGCGCGTTAGGCAGTTCTTTAAAAATACTTTTTAGGTATTCATAAGGGTTAAGATTGTTAGCCTTGGCCGTCTGAATCAAACTGTACAAATTGGCGCTGGCCTTAGCGCCCGCTTGACTGTTCTAGAACAACCAATTTTTTCTGCCAATGGCAAACGGCCTTATTGCATTTTCAGCCAGATTATTATCAATCGGGTAAGCACCATCATGGAGGTAGCCGATTAATCGATCCCACTGGTTGTGAAGATACGTGAGCGCTTTACCCAAGGCAGTTTTCGGCGGCACATGAAGCACGCTTTTTTGCAGCCATTTTTTGATATCGTCGATAATGGGCTTGGCCTGTTGTTGTCGAATTTGATAACGCCGGTCGAGTGGATCGTTTTTGATTTGCTTTTCGATCAGATAGAGTTTTTGTATCCAAGCCAAGGCCTGATCTGCTTTTCCTGCTTTACCTTTGGGTTGAATTTTTTTCGCGTCCATAAACTTGTGGCGAGCATGTGCCCAACAACCCAAGCGTTGAATTTGATGCTCATCACAAGCCGGTTGATAACCGTTATAGCCATCGACCATTAAGGTATTGACTGAATCAGCGAGCAGTTCATTGGGGATTTGTTGGCTCCTTGTTGGCGCATAATGGAATAAGGTGATGGGTTCATGTGTAAAACTGGCCATTAACCACATGTAGCTTTTGCTTTGTGCCGTTTTGCCGGGCTCATTAAGCACTTGCACAGTCGTTTCGTCTATGTGGACTAACGATCTTTCCAGCAAATGATCTTGTAGTAAATTAATAAGAGGTTAAACTAATTCAACACTTTTAATCATCCAGTTTGCCAGGTTACTACGATCTAACTCAATACCTAGTCGTTTAAAGATCTCACTCTGCCGATACAGTGGTAATGCATCGCAAGAGCCTAAGGCTTTCTATACCTTTGGGCCCTATTTGGGTTTTAATTAATTCTAGCATAAGCATTAATTTTTTTAATTCAAAGGGGTAAGAGCATTTTGACAGAAGTGAGTTTTGCAAAAAAGAGCCAGTGACTGACCGAAACATTCATTAGCTTATTAAAGAACATCTATTATAAATAATAAATCAATGGGTTAGCGCTTGATTTCCAAGTTAAGGGTAAAGGGATCTCTTTATTTGGGTTGGATTTTAAATTTAATTAATGTCCGTTATCGAGTGAAAATATTTGAAGTTTGGAAACGTCTTCTTTGGGTCAACTACCGAAGTAAACCCCATTTTAAGCTAATAGGCAGCACACCTCTCGATAGCAGACTCTGGACAAGTAAGTCTGTTGATCACATGCTGAGTGAGCAACCCCTTAAGGCGGACTCTTTATGACACTGGGGGTTATTGAGTTCTCTAGTGTATTAAGTATGTAACTTTATTACTCAGTATGAGACTTTAATACATGTTATGGATCTTTATTACTCGACGACAGCTGTTCCATTGTCGGCAATAAATCTTTCACGTCACACTGCAGGGCTTGAGCAATAACATAGGCTTTTTGCAATGTAATACTGACAATCCCCCGCTCCACTCTGCTCATATAACTTCGATCTATTCCAGCAATTAAAGCTAAATTTTCCTGAGAAATCTGTTGTTTCTTCCGAGTATCACGCACATTTTGACCAAAATAAACCTCAAGATTTTTCATCTATCCTAACCGACCATTACAATCCTTTTATTATTAGTGTTGAGGATTTAATGACCACGGACTATAATCCTCTTTTTAGCGTAAAAAGAATCAACGACATGACGAAAAAAGATCGAATCCTTTTAGATATAATTAATCAGCATGATGCCACTAAGATTAAAATAACAGATATCCGTGATAAGTTATTGGTTCAATACACCAGTGAAGAATTAGAGTTTGCTGCTGCTCGGCGTTGGGTGAATGGAAAGTTGGCTACTTTCATGAATAAAGGCCTACTTATTCGTAAGAAGTTTCCTAACAGTACTAAGCACTACTTTGAAAAAACACCATATTTTGAACAATATGTAGAATCTCAAGCACAAATATCTCCACCAATAATAACTATGCCTAAGCTAAAATCACCCACACCTAAAAATAACAATAAATTACAGGATGAACTAGAAACCTACAGACAAACTATGCTGAGTCAATTAGGTGAAATTGAAGAATATCAGCGTATTAAAGAAAATTATCCTGACTTAGGCGATGTAGCGTCAGCCCAATTCAAGCAGGTAGTCGACGAAAACTATCGAATGTTGGGTCGTATACGAGCAATTGAAAAACTAATTGCCAATACAGTGAATGCTAAGAACAAGGATTTTCGATGCTAAGATTATGGCAAAAAGAATGTATCCACACTGCACTGCACAAATATCTATTGAGTCAATTTAACTTTCTAGCGATGGCAACCCCAGGAGCGGGGAAAACGTGGATGGCGGCACAGCTGGCAAGCCAACTGTTCGAGTTAGATAAAATTGATTTAGTGGTTTGTTTTACAC
>JBLHWW010000231.1:0-3331 GCA_047629075.1 Psychromonas sp.
TTTTGGAAGTATAAACAGTTGATGACATGAGAATTCACTCGCAAAAGAAAGTAATAGATCAAGATCGGAGATCGCAGTCAACTTATTTTTGAAAAATCATGTAAAAATGATCAAATTGCGGCTAAATAGGTCAATAAAGCATCAATCTGTTATCTCTAATTTATGTGCGGAATGACAGTTTTAAGCGCCATTTATTCAATAAGGCTACTTGCCCCCAGGTAAATACTTAAAGCGCTTCATTTGTTCATAATGAGTGTCGACAATTTTTTGCACTTGTTCAGCGGTGAGTTTTGTTTTCCACTGATGTTTGGCGCCATTTCTAAAAAAAGCATTGGCATTTTCGTGTTTTTCCACAAAGCCGCGTTTGGTTTCTTGGGCTTTTAATTGCGCAAAAGAGCAATGCTTAATGGCATTTTTTAACCGCAGAGGATCTTTTTTCAATCCCAAAAATGACTCAACTTTTCTGAAGGCTTTTTTGGGGTCATCCAAAATATCTTCATAACGTAAAATCAACTTTGAGGCATCATCGGCTGTCCAACTAGACACATGCATAGACCAAGAGGCAATAATTTGCGGCACATGCGGTGCTTCATTTGGGGTACCCGTCATTTCTTCTGCCATATAAGCAATGGCCTCATCAATGCTGTAACCAAAGTAATTAGCCATTGAAATTGCCACATCTAGCGGGTTACGAACCACATAGATGGCTCCTGATGTGACAGTAGAATTATGCAGTGGCTGGCCGTTATATTCGCCTAAGTAGTTGTGGGTTTTTACAAACGTAGTGCCATTAGCTTGCTGGGCAATACCGGCTTGAACCTTTGGCCGCAGTAGACTGACTTCTTCTAACGTGAGCTCGGTGGTGGCGGTTTTACCTTTTGGTAAATAAGCTTGATAACGATGCGCAGCCGATTCTGCTGTCGAAATGGTGTGCATGGTATTGATGTCTATGGGCAGATCTTGATTTTGAATGTAGTTTTCTAAAAATGCACGCACCCAGGTATTACCCGATTTAGGGTAAGAGGCCACCCAAAGTATGTTTCCCATCCGTAATCCTTTGTTATTATTTTTAGGTCTTTCAATAGGGTTAAAAGTACCGATAATTGAGCAAAATGGCAAGTTTAGTGCAGGGTTGGTTAGTTTTTAAATCCCTGATGAAGATGCGGTTTTAAGGCACTAACGACCTAATGTTTTACCGCTTACCCTTCTGCAGATATAGCATGATTATTACATTATGCTTGAGTTAATAGCGCTATGTGATTTAAGTTGTTTTGTTTTATCAACAAGGAGAGTTAACGTGGTTTTCAATTCAACATTGTTCGGCAGTCAATTATTATTGTGTGCTGCTACATTTGTGTTATCAGCAAATGTATGCGCTCAGGCTAATGCTGAAAATGAACCCAAGACGTTAATATCAGTACATTTAGTTGAATTAGATGCTCAAAACAATCCTATTGAAAAAAAGCGTTTAATGCATCAATTTGCATATCGACTGATTAATGAAAAAACTCAAAAAATTGAGACCGTGTTTCAAACCCGTGAAGCTGAGATTATTTATTTAGCGCCCGAACATTATGGTATTTAATCAATAAAAATCAGAAGTTTTGTTAAAGCATTTATTGCTAATTCTACCTGTTTCAATACCTTAGATAATCAGATGACGAACGTGGGTACATGGGTCATCGGATGCAAACTTGTTTAGCCTACACTTAAAGATAGCCATTATGCAGGTGCGCTATTGTTAGACATAAAAGAAAACTATTCAGAAGTCGCCTCTCTCTTAAATGGAGATAATTCAGTAGCGGCAACGATGCGTGAGCCTTCTAAATACTAAGCGCTTTATTGATAGACTACATACTAGTCTCGCAACAATTAATCGGCGAGACTAATTGGTTTGGTTAGTTTGTTATGGTAAATCTAAAACTGGGTTAAAGCTTTTCTTACTATCATTTTCTATCGATTTGCAACATCTGTCTCAATGAAACTAGACCTCAGCTATCAATATCTTGTGGCACTTTATACAGCCCTGACGAGACAGTCATTTAGTAAAAGCGTCTGCAAGGTTACTTTTACGCTCTTTGATTTTGGTTAAACAACCCTTTATACTGCCGCCAGCGCTTTTTATAGAGTGCTTGTGTAATTAATGTTAAACCTAATTAACACCAAAATAGCGAGGTTTTTTTCATTAATGAGCACTAGCCGCATTAGTATTTCCTTCCCTATTTGGATCGCTTAGATCCGTCCGTAATCGCTGCCTTCTTGGTAGTTTTTGTCGTATCTCATTATCCAATATCATTTTGTCGTATTAATGAGTTAATTTCACTGGTGACACGCAGATATAGATCGAGTGTTAGCTTATGTTGTTGATATATTGGCCAAAATTTAAACAGAGTAAAATACATGATACAAAGCATGAAAAAAGAGTGGTTCTCGAACATCCGTGGAGATCTGTTAGCCGGTATTGTCGTTGCGCTAGCGTTAATTCCTGAGGCGATTGCCTTTTCTATTATTGCTGGGGTTGATCCTAAGGTTGGCTTGTACGCTTCGTTCTGTATCGCTGTGGTGATTTCTTTTACGGGTGGTCGTCCGGGAATGATTTCTGCTGCCACGGGTGCAATGGCACTATTGATGGTGACCTTAGTTAAAGAACAAGGTCTTGAGTATTTATTAGCAGCGACCCTATTGACGGGCATACTCCAAATTGCGGCAGGTTACTTAAAGCTTGGCAGTTTGATGCGTTTTGTCTCGCGGTCGGTGGTGACGGGTTTTGTGAATGCGTTAGCCATTTTAATCTTTATGGCTCAGTTGCCTGAACTCACTGATGTGACTTGGCATGTGTACGCCATGACAGCAGCAGGCCTGGGTATCATTTACTTATTTCCATTAATTCCTGTAATTGGTAAATCGCTGCCTTCGCCTTTAGTCTGTATTGTCGCGCTAACTGTGTTTGCTGCGTTTATTGGTTTAGATATCCGTACTGTCGGTGATATGGGGCAACTTCCTGATACGTTACCTATTTTCCTTTGGCCTGATGTGCCGTTAACGTTTGAAACCTTGATGATTATCTTTCCTTATTCTGCAGGACTGGCTGTTGTTGGTTTATTAGAATCGATGATGACTGCCACCATTGTTGATGACTTAACCGATACGCCAAGCGATAAAAACCGCGAATGTAAAGGGCAGGGTATTGCCAATATCGGTGCGGGTTTACTGGGCGGAATGGCGGGTTGTGCCATGATCGGTCAATCAATTATCAATGTTAAATCTGGCGGTCGTGGACGTTTGTCGACCTTTTCAGCGGGTATTTTTCTATTAGTGTTAATCGTATTTT
>JBLHWW010000232.1:0-3128 GCA_047629075.1 Psychromonas sp.
ACTGCAAAAAATAAAAAAACCAGCTTTAAGCTGGTTTTTTGCTTTTTGCAGTAAACGTTATGTTAGCGTGAGGCTTTTGGCATAACTGAAACTGATCTCCTGACCATTCTTATTCAAGGAAACAGAGACGCTTCCTCCATCCTGCAGTTCACCAAATAAAATCTCATTAGCTAATGGTTTTTTCAACTTTTCTTGGATCAAACGCCCCATTGGCCTCGCACCCATCGCCCGATCATAGCCATTATCCGCTATCCATTTTCTAGCACTTTCGCTGACTTCCAGTGAAATCTGCTTTTTATCAAGCTGTGCTTGTAATTGCACAATAAATTTATCCACCACTTGATAGATAATTTCTATTTCAAGATGGTTAAACCAAATAACATTATCCAGACGATTTCTAAATTCAGGGGAAAATAATTTATTTATTTCATCGGTCGCTTTGTGTGAATCTTTTTGCTCTTTAAACCCAATGCTCTGTTTAGCGGTTTCTCGCGCGCCAGCATTGGTTGTCATCACTAAAATAATATTTCTGAAGTCTGCTTTACGACCATTACTGTCGGTTAACGTCCCATGATCCATGACTTGCAGTAATATATTGAATATATCACTGTGTGCTTTTTCTATTTCATCGAGTAGCAATACTGCGTAAGGGTGTTTAACAACGGCATCGGTTAATAACCCCGCCTGTTCATAACCAACGTAACCAGGAGGTGCTCCTAACAGCCGGGAAACCGTATGCTTTTCCATATATTCTGACATATCAAAACGTAAAAGCTCTATTCCCATTGCTTTAGCAAGTTGCTGTGTTACTTCCGTTTTGCCTACACCGGTGGGGCCTGCAAAAAGAAATGACCCTATTGGTTTTGACTCATCGGATAATCCGGAGCGATTTAGGTGAATGGCATCGGTTAAGACATCAATCGCCTTATTTTGGCCAAACACCGTCATTTTTAAACGTTCTGGTAATTTAGCTAATTGTTCTTTTGCCGAACTGGACACTGATTGCTCCGGAATCCGGGCGATTTTGGCAATCACGCTTTCAATTTCAGTTACACCAACGGTTTTTTTACGTTTATTTGCAGGTAATAAACGCATTTGCGCCCCAGCCTCGTCGATCACATCAATAGCTTTATCCGGAAGGTGGCGATCATTAATATATTTCGCACTGAGCTCTGCAGCAGCCATCAGCGCTTCATTAGTATAGAGAATATGATGATGTTTCTCGTAACGGGATCTTAGCCCAAGTAATATTTGCGCCGTTTCTTGAATAGTAGGCTCTAGTACATCAACTTTTTGAAAGCGCCTTGATAACGCATGTTCCTTTTCAAAGACTTGCCCAAATTCTTTATAAGTTGTTGATCCCATACAACGAAGTTTGCCACCGCTGAGCAAAGGTTTTAACAGGTTTGCAGCATCAAGCTGTCCACCCGTTGCTGCACCGGCACCTATAATAGTATGAATTTCATCAATAAATAAAATAGCTCCCTTCTGGGACTCAAGTTGTGTTAATACTGTTTTAAAACGCAACTCAAACTCTCCGCGGTATTTTGTACCTGCGAGCAGTGCGCCCATGTCTAACGAATAAACAATATTATCGGCAATAACTTCCGGTACCTCTTCATGCACAATGCGGTAAGCGAGTCCTTCAGCAATGGCGGTTTTCCCAACCCCGGCTTCCCCGACCAATAAGGGATTATTTTTACGGCGGCGACATAACACTTGTATACAACGTTCCAGCTCTTTATCTCGCCCTATTAACGGATCAACATCCCCCGCTTCAACTTGTTTATTTAAGTTAATCGTGTAGGCCATATTTTCAGGATCTTGAGCTTTTGCTTCACCCTGTTCTTCTGCCTCGAAAATAGGAATAATAGATTCCGCTGCGTTACTGATTCCGTGTGACAGATAGTTAACAACATCTAAACGGGAGAGGTGGGATTTTTTTAAAAGATAGACAGCTTGAGATTCTTGTTCACTAAAAATAGCGACTAATACACTGCCGCCTGAAACTTCCTTGGAGCCAGAAGATTGCACATGAAAAATAGCCCGCTGCAATACACGTTCAAAAGCGATAGTCGGCTGAATTTCAATCTCCTGAGTGTGCACTTCAGGAATCGCTGGGCTCTTTTCTAAAAAAGCAATAATTTCTAAATGCAAAGAGACAATATCAACCGAACAAGCGGTAAATAAATCTTTTATTTCGTCATTTTCTAACAACGCTAATAATAAATGCTCTACAGTCATAAATTCATGCGATTTTTCAAAGGCAATACGAAAAGCCAAATCTAAACTGTTTTCCAACGCTTTGTCTAACATATAAAGCCCCTTAGGAGTTAATAACAAAAAATCAGTGTCTTATTAACAACTTAAAACTACTAATAATACCGATCACTTAAGTTTCTTTTTCCATGGAGCAACGTAACGGGTGCTCATTTTGCTTTGCATAATTAATTACTTGCATCACTTTCGTTTCGGCAATTTCTGCACTAAAAGTGCCACAAATACCAACCTCCTTATAGTGAACACTAAGCATCACTTCAGTTGCTTTTTGGTTATCTAATCGGAAAAACTGTTGCAACACATCAATAACAAAGTCCATCGGCGTATAATCATCATTGTGTAACAACACATTGTACATCGAAGGAGGTCGCAATTTTGTTTCAACCTTCTCGATTGTGTCAGATTTATTCACTGTTTTTGGAGCCTTTTTATCACTCATCTTTAAGTCTAGTCTTATTTAATAAAGTTACGAAAAAATTCGCCAGCAGCCCAAAGGCCAATCAGAACCTTAGATTAATCTTTACTTAATAAATGTGCAAATAGAGAGTCGAAATATTAGACTATGCGCCGGAATAGTAACAATTTCTATTCATATATTACTCATTATAAGGATTTTTATTTATATACCTACGACTTAGCTATCTATTGCCGTCATTTTTATGTTTCGGTAAACAGACAAAAGAAGAAGTAAAATGCGCTATATGTTCAACGAATAATCCAATTATTTTAATGTTAATTAATAAACACGCTAGGGTCTGTTGACCTTTTGGAGTACGAATTTCGTTCAATCTAAAAGTGTTCTGAGCAAGGCATGTCTCGTTCACATAGTTATTCTATGTAAACGACGG
>JBLHWW010000233.1:0-3069 GCA_047629075.1 Psychromonas sp.
CTCCATCTTGGCGCGAATGGGATTTAAGTCCACATAGGCCATGCAGGCTAATACTGCACTTTCATCTAACAGAGCTTGAGATTTAAATCGCCCTTCCCAGAATATGCCAGTGCAACCATCTTCCTTGTTCGCTTCACGGGCTATGTACTCATTTTTATAATTTGTTGCTCCGTCACTGCTTTTCTACCTTTAAAGTTTAAGTATAAAATGGCTTGTTCGTGGGAAAATGGCGAGGACATCAGGTTTGGGTGCCGATCATTAATTAACATGGATGTCCTGTTAATTGGTTGACTTGAGCCGCGCATTTCTTGAATGCCGGCTTACAGCATGCTTAACAACCTTAATATTGTTTTAACGAAGTTTACTGCTTAGCCTGAATTTTGCTATATTAGGCAAAAAATCAGTTATAAAAAAGCCGCTTATCTTACGGATTCAGCCACAAAATATAATGTAAATGCTCGGCTAGTCTCTTCAAAATGGCTTTGAGCATGGGAAAAGGACGTCAATTACATGAAGAAAAAGACGCATTATTTAATGTTGATATTTATTGTGGCTGTGGGTTTTCTTATCGTAATGACCAAGCCTTGGCAATCATACTTTCAGCAAACTTCATCAACAGCGTCGACAGAACAAGCTATGCTTGTAAATGAAAATACTCAAACCGACTACGCAAAAGTGCATTCGCCGACCCAAGACGCTGCGCATTTATATAGTGCTTCTAACAAACACAGTCGCGCTGACCTAAATCGCATGTATGCGCTTAGTCGAGAGCACAATGAATGTCAGGCCGAACTGAGGGCCATTGGAAATCAGAATAGCACTTTGCGCGCCAGCTATAATAAAAGCCTAATTAAAATCAGCGACCCACAACAGCATTTTTTAGCGTTGATGTATATGCATAAGCTCGATTTACTCGATGCCGCACAAACCCTTTTAAAAATAAAACAGAATCATCTTAAGAAAAAGCAAGTGCAATTTGATGAATTCTTACCGAGAAATCGCGACAACAAGCCAACGCAAGAACAAAAGGAAATGATGGAGAAATTTTCTGAGATTGGCATGGCAATGAATACTGACCAGTTACAACTTGTGCCTTATTTAGTGGAAGAATTCCGAGATATTTCCGACAAAAAAGGCCTTATTACCCGCAGGAGAGGAGGCCGATTACTGGTAAGTGCAGACACCATTGTTGGACATATGCTTGTTGGTAAACCTTTAGCACAAATTGATACCTTATTAACGAACATAGATGTGACGCCGCAAATGCTGACTCAGGCAATCCGTTCAGGGGCTGATACGCAACTTATCTCGCGTATGCTACTTGGTTTTACATTTACCAATGAAGCCGTTTTTACCAAAAAGACACAGTTACAAACCCCCCTTCAAGCTGCAATCGAAGTGAAAAATTCAGAAGTGATTCGGTTACTATTAAACCAGGAAACTATAAATAACGACCGCTACCAATATGCTCCTGTGAATACGCTTTTATATCAAGCTTTGTTGAGAGGAGAAGCGTCATGGGCTTTAACCGAAGAGGAAGTGGCCATATTAGAACTGCTTGCTGACTATGGCTATCAAGCAGAACTGGTCCCAATTAAAAGAATCCGCAAAATGACATTAGCAGGCTTTCCTTTTGCGGTGTTGCCACCGGAGATGAATGAGCAACTAAAAACGATGAAGTTCCCCGCACGAGTCACTAGTAAGGTAACAATGCCAAGTTTTGAAGACTTAAATCCTAATGTAAAAAGGTTTTTTGATGAAAATGCACTCCTATTGGAAGAGGGACTCGCAACGTATCGTAAAAAACAAAAGCAATGTAAACCAATAGCACAAACCTGGAAAGATAATAGACCTGAGCAAATAGTCATAGATGATATTAGCTCTTATTTACTTGAAGGCGTTGGACATAGTGAACAAATTGCACATCTTAGTAAAACGTCGCCTGTGTTAGTGGACTATTATCACACTGACACCCTTAGACAGGCTCCAAACATTGGCGAGATTGATACCTTTATGTTGAGCATGACAAGTTTAGAAAATGATTTGTCGCGCTATAAATCTGTTATTGAAAAAATGGACCTTAATCTCGGTCAGCGTTATTACTTGAGCCAGCAGCTATGTGTGAAATTTGGTGAAGCTGGCATATATGCGAGTTTTGAGTTAACTCAGTTTATTGATTTCACAGATTTTGATGACAACGATTGTCTAACCACTAACCCTAATTATTTTCGGGAAATAAAACGCGATTTTTTCAGCCATCCAGATACTTTTCCAAGTGAGGCCTACCAATTACTGGAAACGCTTTCGTCAATTAAATTGACAGACCTTCTGAAGTCCCAGAAACTGATGTCACCAAACAGTTTAGCCGGCTTTCCTCAAGGCAGAGATGCCCTGATGTATGCTTTAGATCGAAAAAATAGGACGGTTATTCAATCAAGTGCTTTTGATGATTCTGAAGTATTAGGCCTATTGCTAAGCGTAACAAAACTTAATGAACAGCACATGCGCCGTCTGCATAGGTTAAAAGTAGTTGATATTCTTATGTTCGAAGCTTTAGCGGATAAGTTCCCTGAGATCCGTACTGCTGAGAATTATCCCTTTGACGTATTTTTTAGTATCAATTGAGCGGTGTGTGAGTTTGTGTAAAAAAACGTTGAATAGGCGTCCAAGCATACGCATAGCTGTTTTTATATTAGCTCCGCAACTCGGGCAAAATACTTTGTGAAAGGTTACTTAGAGGGTCCGCTTTGCCATTAAAGCTGTACATGTGCAAAAATTCTGACACTCATAATTTATAGATAAAATATTCATTCAAATTTGAACGTCGTACGTCTCCTTTTGCCGTATTGGAGACCGAGTTGATCAGGCAAGAGTTATCAGGACACCCATTGTAAGCCCCTTAAGCGGTTAACTCCAAGACACCTGTAAAAATGTACTTTATCTTGAATTCGAAATGCTAAATAGGAGCAAGTTACAAATCGCCGTAAAGCCCTGATTTACATTGATTTATTCAACATAAAACAGGCCTCCGGCACAGATCCGTACGGGCGCTACTAACGCATACGGCTC